>JBJERG010000216.1:0-21359 GCA_051882155.1 Ruminococcus sp. | reverse complement strand
GACAAAAAATCTGACTGCGCATCTTACGCACAGTCTTTGTGCGGTATTGCCTATAATAATTTTATCACATTATATTGCTGTGTCAAGAAATCAGCCAAAAAACACTACTTGTAAAAAAACAGTAAAATATAGTGAAATGACTTGATAAATAATTTTTTCGGTGTTATAATATATCAACATTCTGATACTTATACCGAAAAAGGAGGGCTAATATGCTTGCAAAATTCAGAAAAGCTTTTATAGGCGACAAAGCGTTTTACAGACGGGTGCTTCTGCTTGCAGTTCCCATGATACTTCAGAATGCAATTACAAGCTTTGTCAGCTTTCTTGATAATATAATGGTGGGACAAATCGGTACAGAGCAGATGTCCGGCGTTGCTATTGTCAACCAGCTTATGTTTGTGTTTAATATAGCGATTTTTGGCGGAGTTTCAGGCGCAGGTATATTCGGAACGCAGTTTTTCGGCAAGGGTGATTATAATGGGCAGAAGTATGCCTTCCGTTTTAAAATGTACGCCGTTCTTATAATATCTGCCATAGCTTTAGGCCTTTTTGCGTTTATGGGTGAACCGCTTATCTCCCTCTATCTCAGCGACAGCGGAACTGTAGGAGATATAGACCTTGCCCTTGAATACGGACAGGAATATTTACTGATAATGCTTGGCTCCCTGATTCCCTTTGCTGTTTGTCAGGCATATGTCAGCACAATAAGAGAAACAGGTCAGACCTTTGTACCAATGATTGCAAGTGCGGCGGCAGTGGCATTGAATCTTATCCTGGACTTTATACTGATATTTGGTTTCGGAGGAATCCCGGCTTTTGGAGTAAAGGGTGCAGCAATTGCAACGGTAGCAGCACGTATACTTGAATGTATAATAGTAATAGTCTGGACCCATATTAACAAGGATAAAAATCCATATATCAAAGGCGCATTCAGAGGATTCGGAATACCCAGAAATATATGTGTAAATATTCTGAAAAAAGGCACTCCGCTTATGCTGAATGAATTTCTCTGGGCGGCAGGAATGGCAGTTATAGTTCAGTGTTATGCTGTCCGTGGACTTGAAGTGGTTGCGGCACAGAATATTTCTTCCACAATAACAAACCTGTTTAACATAGTCTACATTCAGCTTGGAGCAAGCATTTCTGTTATTGTAGGTCAGAGCCTTGGTGCAGGAAGGCTTGAGGAATCAAAGTCACTGGCTAAGAAAATGATTTTTTTCAGTGTGGTATGCTGTATGGCGGTTTCAGTAATAATGGTATTGGTGGGCGGATTTTTTCCGTCAATATATAATACTGAAGAAAGTATCCGTGAACTTGCAAGGGCTTTCATTCTTATATCAGCTCTTGCAATGCCTCTGGCTTCATTTTCCCACTGTGCATATTTCACCCTGCGTTCAGGCGGCAGAACTGTGATAACCTTTCTTTTTGACAGCGTATATACATGGGTGCTGCTTATTCCCTATGCCTATATCCTTGCTGAATATACTTCATTTTCCATTGAAAAGGTATTTTTCCTCGTCCAGTTTGCGGAAATATTTAAGGTTATAATCGGCGTTTTCATGCTGAAAAGCGGTGTGTGGCTTCAGAATATTGTAACAGGCTATGATGAATAATGCTTTTTATCCTGTAAATCATAATTGCAGGAGGTAAGTTTATGCTGCTATTTTTGTTCGGAAGCTTCTTTGGAGGAGCTGTCGGTTTTTTTACAGCTGCAATTTGTGCCGCTTCAAAAGGATGACCAAAATAAAAAAACTCTGTCTGACATCAGTGCCGGACAGAGTTTTTGTGTACATATTTTCCGAATGAAATTTACTTTGACTTTTCAAGAGCGTCAAGAGTATTCTTGACATCAGGATCATTTGTAAGGCTGTACAGTATGCGGAAATAAATTCTTGCACGTGCCTTGTCGCCTTCTTCAATGCTTGCCTTTCCGAGAGCAGCCACAACGCTCAGTACCTCATCATTTGCACCTGGCTTTATGCCGTACTTCTCAAAAGCCTCATTTACAAGCTTTCTTGTAGGAGGAGTAAGCTTCTTGCCTGTTACCTGGTGAATGTGGTGAAGCTCTGCTGTTACGATAGGATTCTCTCCATATATAAGAGCTTCATAATAGAAGCATACCGCACTGTCATAGTCCTTGATCTCTACGCAATAAAAACCCAGGTTGCAGTAGCAGCGGGAGATTTCCTCCGGAGATGTGGCGATGCTGAGAGTTTCCTTTGTGCAGCCTAAAAGATCCTCTGTCTGCTGCATGAACTTGTAGCATTCAGCCATTTCAAAATAAGCGTCTGTATTAAGGGGATTATAACGTATAGCGTCCTCCAGAACAGCAACAGCTTCCTCAGGACGCTTAGCCTCCAGCAGGCTGTAGCCGTGGAGCATTACCATGCGTGACAGATCAAAGGGCGGACGCTCCAGACGCTTGGAGGGCTGATAAAAATAGAGATAAAGCTGATGCTCAAGAGGATTTCTGAGGCTGAGATACATTTTTTCCTCAGTTTCACGGTATGCAATGCGGATCTTTGTATAAAGCGCTTCCGTCAGCTTGAAGGCTTCCTCGTTTTTGCCTTCATCAATAAGCTTTATTGCGTCGTTCATGACAGCGTCAAGACGTTTGCCGTCAAGATACATCATTTTTGCAACTTCTTCTTTTTTATCTTCCGGAAGGATCTCGTAAGCAATCTCTGCAATGGCGCTTTCGATCTCTGCTGCGTTTTCCTCGTTCCTGTATTTTGTGACCTGACCCTCCAGATAAGCCATATCCACGCCGTATTCGCCGGTAAGTCCGTCACGAACCTTCTGTATAATTTCCTGTGTACTCATTTTAAAAATCATAAACTCCTTTTCTGGTGGAACATTATCCACTGATATAGAAAACATTATACCATAATTTCACATAAAAAGCAACACTTTTTATATTATTTACATAAATTATTTTTTCGGAGATTCGGTAAATGACTTTTTCTTCTTTTTCTTTTTCCGGACTGACCAGCCGAAATCACCGAGTTTTCTGCCAAGAGCGAAATATTCGCCGTGGGCGTATGCCATAAGGCCGCACTGCTGTAAATTCAGCTTACCCTTGCTGTCGATGAAGCGTTCATCAGCATTTACGCCGGTTATCTCTGCAATGAACATTGTGTGGCTGCCCAGTTCTTTTATGTCGGTGACTTTGCATTCAAGGTTCACAGGGCATTCGGCTATCATTGGGGCGGAAACGGTTTTTGCCGGCTCGGGAGTGAATCCGCATTTTGCAAATTTATCTGTATCTTTTCCGCTTTTCACGCCGCAGAAGTCCGTTTCCCTGCACATTGCAGAGGTGGTGAGATTTATTACAAATTCACGCTTTTCCATAAGAATAGGGTAGGAATAACGTGACGGTCTGACGGATATATATGTCATAGGCGGGTGTGTGGAAAGTACGCCTGTCCATGCGATTGTGAGAACATTAGGGTGTTCTGCTGTGCCGCAGGAAACCAGGGCGGCAGGAACGGGTGCAAGCAGCACACTGCCTTTCCAGTGCTGTTTAGCCATAATGAGCCTCCTTAATAAAGTATAGAAACATTTTACCATGTAAAAGATAAGTTTGTCAAATAGAAAAGTTTTTTTGGTCCAGCAATTTTTTCAAAAAATGCTGGCGTAGGGTCTGGGACGAGGAGTCCCAGGCGAATGCAAAGCATTCGCAGACTAAAAATTACGAGCGTTTAAATCTAATAGAATAAACAAAAAAGCAAATTTCGCATAATGCAACTGCTTTCCCTCTGGGTAAAACACAAGGATAGAAAGTCTTTTTCATATTATTGTAAAAGTCAGATGCGAAATTTGCGTACTTAGCAAAAGAGGGAGCATAGCGACCAATTTTTGCGGATGGTTAATGTTTTGTAAAAATATATTTTTCTGCTTACGGATAACAACAAAAAAATGTGCTGTTATCCTGTATTTAACAATACTTCAGCAGACCGCAAGATTTGTCGCTTCGCTCCGCTCTTGCTAACTATAAAAATTCCGCATTGATAACTTAACTGTACAATAACCAAGGCTCTCTGAATTTGCCTTGAATGTGCGGTTAAGTCTTTATTCAATGCGGAATTTTTGTTTATTCTCTTAGACTTAAACGCTCGTGCATTTCACTCTGCGAATGCGCTGCATTCGCCCGGGACTCCTCGTCCCGGACCCTACGGCAGCATTTTTGAAAAGACTGCTGCACCGAAAAACTTTTTTCTTTCTGTTTTCTGTCATCTGCCCTTTACAACATACAAAAATAATGTTATAATAAAAGATAAGCCAAATGATAAATCAAATCCAAAGGAGTAAAAATAAATGATGGACAACATTCGCAATTTCTGTATTATTGCCCATATTGACCACGGAAAATCCACCCTTGCTGATCGTATCCTCGAAAAGACCTTCACTGTCGCAGAACGTGATATGGAAGAACAGATACTCGATAATATGGATATCGAGCGTGAAAGAGGAATAACCATAAAAGCCCGTGCTGTCCACCTCAATTACAAGGCAAAGGACGGAAATACCTATGTTTTCAACCTCATAGATACACCGGGACACGTTGACTTCAACTATGAGGTTTCAAGAAGTCTTGCTGCCTGCGAGGGCGCTATACTTGTTGTTGACGCATCACAGGGCATTGAGGCACAGACCCTTGCAAATACCTATCTTGCAATTGAACATGACCTTGAAGTCGTGCCTGTTGTAAATAAAATAGACCTTCCGGCAGCAGATCCGGAACGTGTATGCAATGAGATAGAAAATGTTATTGGCATTCCTGCAATGGACGCTCCCAGAATTTCCGCAAAGGCAGGACTTAATATTGAAGAAGTCCTTGAACGCATAGTTACCGATATCCCTGCACCAAAGGGCGATCCTGAGGCACCTCTTCAGGCACTTATCTTTGACAGCTACTACGACGCATACAAGGGCGTAGTAATTTACATTCGTGTAAAGGAAGGCACTGTTAAAGTTGGTGATACCATTCGCCTTATGGCAACAGGTGCAACCTTTACAATTGTTGAAGCAGGCTATATGGACACAAATCAGCTTGTGAATACAGGCGTTCTCTGTGCAGGTGAGGTAGGCTACCTTACTGCGTCAATAAAGAGCATCGGTGACACACAGGTGGGCGATACTGTTACCCTTGATGACAACCCCTGCGCAGAACCTCTGCCCGGATACCGTCAGGCAAATCCTATGGTGTTCTCCGGTATCTATCCTGCGGACGGTGCAAAGTACGGAGATCTGAGAGAAGCCCTTGAAAAGCTCCAGCTGAATGACGCATCTCTCACATTTGAACCGGAAACATCTATCGCACTGGGATTCGGATTCAGATGCGGATTTCTGGGACTTCTCCACATGGAAATAATCCAGGAACGTCTTGAACGTGAATATAACCTTGACCTTATCACAACAGCACCCTCTGTTATTTACCGTGTAACAATGATGAGCGGCGAAGTGCTGTATATTGACAATCCCACAAATTATCCCGACCCTGCAACTATACGTCTTGCAGAAGAGCCTATGGTAAAGGCAGAGATTCTCACACCCTCTGATTACGTTGGAAATGTTATGGACCTCTGCCAGAACAGAAGAGGAGTTTTCCATGATATGCAGTATATTGACGAAAACCGTGTAAGCCTTAAATATGACCTGCCTCTGAATGAAATAGTATATGACTTCTTTGATGTGCTGAAATCACGTACAAAGGGTTATGCGTCATTTGACTATGTTCTCAGCGAATATGCACCCTCAAAGCTTGTAAAGCTTGACATTCTTCTGAATGGTGATATGGTGGACGCACTTTCATTTATAATCCATGCAGACAAGGCATATGAACGTGCAAGAAAAATGGTTGAAAAGCTGAAAGAGAATATCCCAAGACAGCTTTTTGAAGTGCCTGTACAGGCGGCAATCGGAGGAAAGATCATTGCCCGTGAAACAATAAAGGCAATGCGCAAGGACGTTCTTGCCAAGTGCTACGGCGGCGATATTACACGTAAGAAGAAGCTGCTTGAAAAGCAGAAGGAAGGAAAGAAGAGAATGCGTTCACTGGGTACTGTAGAAGTTCCTCAGGAGGCATTCATGAGCGTACTGAAGCTTGATACTGAATAAGGAGAATTTATATGAGCAAGGAATCAATCTATAACTGCCCTCACTGCGGAGAAAAGAGTTTTAATCCGGTTTCAAAGGCACTGGCAGGGGGACTTAATTCACAGGGCAAGGTCTGCAAAGCCTGCGGCAGACGCTGCTGCAACGGAAAAGTATCCACAATTGTAAATGCAGTTATCTATATAATAGCTCTTGTTGGAGTAGTGCTGAGTTATCTCTTTATAAATAATAATATTCTTGCCTATGCCGTTATGGCTGGCTGTATTGCCGGGGCATGGCTGCTTGGCAAGTTGTTTGACGCATTCTTCATGCCCCTTACAAAGGTAATAAGAAATGACGTTCGCAGCTGACAGTACAGGAATATATATCCATGTGCCCTTTTGTCTGAGAAAATGTCCTTATTGCGACTTTTATTCATGTGAAAACCGCCTGCATGAGCGTGAAGCTTACCTGCAGGCGGTTTGCCGGAATATCAGATATTACGGCAATAATAAAAAGGTCGATACCCTTTACTTCGGAGGAGGTACGCCCTCTCTGATTTCACCAGAGCAGATTGCAGAAATTATTTCCTGTGCAGAGAGAGAATTTGATCTTAAAACACCGGAAATTACAATGGAGATAAATCCTGCCACAGTCACACCGGATATGCTGCGTGATTACCGGAATGCAGGAGTGAACCGCCTTTCAGTCGGAATACAGGATACACATGATGATTCACTTGAAACACTGGGGCGGCTTCATACGGCTGAGCAGGCAGTAAAAACCGTTTATGATGCAAAGGAAGCAGGCTTTGAGAATATTTCCTGCGATCTGATGATCGGAACAAAGGAACAGACTTCGGAAAGACTGCATGAAACTCTTGAAATTCTTACAGCTCTGCCCATAAGCCATATTTCCGCTTATATGCTGAAAATTGAAGAGGGAACTCCCTATGCAAAGCAGAATATGCAGAGTCTTGTACCCGATGAGGATGCGGCGGCAGACCTTTATCTTGAAATGGTTTCATTTCTTGAAGAAAAAGGCTTTTTGCAGTATGAGATCTCAAACTTCGCAAGGAAAGGCTTTGAAAGCCGTCACAACTGCCGTTACTGGAAGCTTTCGCCTTATATCGGAATAGGACCGGCGGCGCATTCCTGTTATGAGGGAAAGAGATTCTGCGTGCCTGCTGACCTTGATTCATTTATAAAGGAAGAACATCAGAAAATTATAATTGAAGATGATTCTCCGGATATTTTGCAGGAACGTATAATGCTGGGACTTCGCCTGACAGAGGGAATTCCGCTGTCATGGCTTGACGAACGTCAGCGTAAAACTGCCGAGCCGTTTTTGAAGGCAGGACTTATGGAAACTATTTCCCACAGAATACGCTTTACTCCGGAGGGCTTTCTTGTATCAAACAGTATTTTATGTGAGATTCTCTGAATAAGATTCATGTTGCTGCCCATAATCTCACTGAGGTGAGATACATGAAAAAAATAGAAATTGCTGCAATGATAGGTTTTGCCGCCGCCCTTGCAGTTTCTACATTCGGAAAAAGTGCGGATACTCTGCACAGCCTTGAAAATGATGTTGTAAGACTGCATATTCTTGCAAATTCAGATTCATATTATGATCAGCTTTTAAAATACGCTGTCCGTGACGCTGTACTGGAAAAGGGCAGTGTTTATTTTGAAAATATTTCTTCCTGTGAGGATGCAAAAGCCGCCGCGAAAGGCTGTCTTCCCGTCCTTGAGGAAATTGCACGGGAAACTGTAGCTGAAAAAGGTTATGATTACACTGTTACAGCGGAATTTGAAAAGATTCCTTTTGATGAGCGTGTATACGAAAATGTCACCATGCCGGCAGGAGTTTATGACGCTGTGAGAATAAATATCGGCAAAGCAGAGGGGCAGAACTGGTGGTGTGTTATGTATCCGCCTCTGTGTGTTCCTGCCGCTTCCGGTGAGGAAAATACAGAAGATTATTTTACAGAAGATGAAGCGGAAATGCTTAAGGAACCGCAGAAATTCCGGTATAAGCTCAGATGCCTTGAATGGCTTTCAGAGCTGTGGGATAATATTTGTGAATGATTTGTAAATTTGCAGGACGGGTATTGACAATGAAACAGCGGCAGTGTATAATAATATGAGTAAACAAAGTAGAGCATCACAGTTCTCACCGTTTGGTTATTATCGAAACGGTCAATATATTTTGCCGTGCAATATCCTACGGGAATGGCAGGTAAGGTATTATGAGGAGTGCTCACTGTGTGATGCACTCATTTTTGTTTGTAATTAAAATGTTTGGAGGTGCTGGCTTATCAGCAAACAAGAGCTGCAGATCAATGAGGAAATTCGTGATAAGGAAATTCTGGTCATTGACAGCGACGGAACGAAACTGGGAAATATGTCTGCAAGAGATGCACAGAAACTTGCATATGACAAGGATCTTGACCTTGTAAAGATCGCACCGCAGGCAAAGCCGCCGGTATGCCGAATCATGGATTACGGCAAGTACTGCTTTGAACAGCAGAAACGTGAAAAGGAAGCCCGCAAGAATCAGAAAGTTGTTGCGATAAAGGAAATCCGAATGTTTTCTGCAATTGATACCCATGACTTTGAAACAAAGGTCAATCAGGCAAAGAAGTTCCTGACAGGCGGAGATAAGCTGAAGGTTTCAGTAAGATTCCGTAAGCGTGCAATTGCTCACCCGCAGATCGGTGAAGAGCTGCTTGAAAAATTCAAGCAGGCACTCACAGATGTTGGTACTGTTGAAAAGCCTGCAAAGATGGAAGGCCGCAGTATGGTCATGTTCATTTCACCGAAGGCATCCAAGTAAAAGGAGGATATATCATGGCAAAGATCAAGACAAAAACACATTCCGGCGCAAAGAAGCGTTTTAAGCTGACAGGTTCCGGCAAGCTGAAGTATCAGAAGACAAATAAGAGACACAGACTTACACAGAAGGATACAAAGCGTAAGAGAATCGCTCGTACAGCAGGTGTAGCTGACGTTACAAACGCACCGGCACTGAAGAAGCTGCTGCCGTATCTCTAATCTGAGAAAACGCATTTCAGGAAAATAACAAACAGAAAATCGGAGGTAGAAGATTATGGCACGTGTTAAGGGTGCAATGATGACTCGTAAGAGAAGAAATAAAACACTGAAGCTGGCTAAGGGTTACTGGGGCAGCAAGAGCAAGCACTTCAAGATGGCTAAGCAGGCTGTCATGAAGTCCGGCAACTACGCATATATCGGCAGAAAGCAGAAGAAGAGAGAGTTCAGACAGCTCTGGATCACAAGAATTTCTGCTGCCTGCAAGATGAATGGTATTAACTATTCTACATTTATGAACGGCTGCAAGAAGGCAGGTATCGAACTGAACAGAAAGATGCTGTCTGAGATTGCAATCAATGACGCAGCAGGTTTCACTGCTATTGTTGAAAAGGCAAAGGCAGCCCTGTAATAGGTAATCTGAACACGCTCTGGTAAAATACGGAGCGTGTTTTGTTATAAGGAGGATTCCAATGGACTATGGATTCAATGAGGTCACAGCAAAAGATAATCCCTCGGTAAAGATGTACAGAAAGCTTGCAGGCAGCAAAAAAGCAAGACTTAATGAGAAATGCTTTGTGCTGGAAGGATACCGTCTTGTTTCCGACGCAATGAAGAACGGCGCAGAAATAAGAACATTATTTGTTACAAAAAATGCTTTTGAAAAATACGGAAGGGAGCTTTCAGAGTACAGTTCTGAAAATTGCAGAACGCTTTTTATTTCCGAGGCTCTGAGCGGATATATGGCTGAAACGGAATGTCCTCAGGGAGTTTTTGCCGTTTGCTCAATGCCGGAAGAGCTTCCTTTGGCTGATTTTCTGAAGGGAGGCAGAACATTTGCAGTGCTTCATATGCTCCAGGATCCGGGAAATGCAGGAATGATACTGAGAACGGCAGACGCACTGGGCGTTGACGGTGTAATATTCTGCAAAAGCTGTGATATATATAGTCCAAAGGCGATACGTGCCACAATGGGTTCTTTTTTTCGTGTTCCGATAAATGTGTGCAGTGATGAAGATGAGCTTTTTTCAGCACTTGAAAAGGAAGGCATTAAAAGTGACGCTGCTGTGGTGCAGGGTGAAGCCGAATTTGCAGGAAAATGCGAATATGATGATGCCGGACGTGCTGTGTGGATAGGCAATGAAGGCAGCGGACTTACCGATCATGTGATAAGCCGATGTGACCGAAGAGTTACTATACCAATGCACGGAAATATTGAATCCCTGAATGCTGCAATGGCAGCCGGCATTCTCATGTGGGAAATGATGAAAGGACGGGCTGATTGATATGCTTAAATACTGGCTTTGGCTCGTTATGGTTTTTGGTGCGGGAAATCCTAAGATATGGAGTGTTATAAGCATTACAAAAACGCCGGAAAGAGCATATCACGTATTGCAGGATGAATCCCAGAGAATCAGATTCGGCATGACTGACAGACAGAAACGTGCTGTATGCAGCGTTTCACTTGAACAGACAGAAAAAGTTCTTGAGAACTGTGAAAAGAAGAATATTTCAGTTACATATTACGGAGATGAAAAGTATCCCGAATCACTTAAATCCATATATAATCCGCCTTGTGTTTTGTTTTATCAGGGCGATATTGATATTTTAAAGAAATACCCGACGGTTACAGTTGTAGGTACAAGAAGACCTACAGAATACAGCGTTCGTGTGGCAAACTGGATATGCAGCGAGCTTGCACGTGCAGATGTTATAATAATAAGCGGTTTTGCAATCGGTCTTGATTCAGCGGCACATCGTGCGGCACTTCTTGCAAGAGGAAGAACAGCGGCTGTTCTGGGCTGCGGAATAGACGTGGATTATCCAAGGGATAATGCGGGAGCAAAAAAATACATAGCAAGGAACGGACTTGTTCTGACTGAATTTCTCCCGGGAACTGAGCCTTACCCTAAGAATTTTCCCGTAAGAAACAGGATACTGTCAGGTCTGAGCATGGGAACCCTTGTTATACAGGCACCGGAGAAAAGCGGTTCACTTATTACTGCAAATCTTGCCCTTGAACAGGGCAGAAGTGTTTTCTGCATTCCTCCGGCAGATATATTTGACAACAAGTATGCAGGTGTGGTAAAATATCTGCGGGATGGTGCGATACCGGTATTCAGCCATCTGGATATATTGAACGAATACTATCCTGCCTATGCACATAAACTAAAGCCGTCCGTACTGTTTGAATCATCTCACAGCACAGATGAATCTGTGTTCTTTGACAGAGATGATGTTTCTGAAGAAAACACAGATAAAAAAGAAGGGAAAAAAGGTACGGAAACAGCAGATAAAAAATCAGCCCTGGAAGAGAAGCCGGCTGAAAATGAGAAAAAAGAAAAAGAAGAAACCGCAGCGGATATGCCTGAACCTGAAAACACTTCTTCAGTGAAGAGAAAGGACTTTTCAATGCTGGATGGTCTGGAGCTCAGAATAGCAGTGCTGTTATCTCAGGAGCACCAGATGCACATTGACGCAATTGTTGAGCGTCTGGACGCTGATGAAAGTGAAGTTGCAGCAGCTTTGACTGAGCTTTCGATAGACGGCTATGTGTCCAGGTTTACAGGACAGTGCTACGGAATCCTTTAGAAAGGAGTCAGCTCTGAAACAGTTCAGAGCCAGATAAAATATGTCAAATCTTGTTATTGTTGAGTCGCCTGCAAAGGCTAAAACTATACAGAAATATTTAGGCAAGGACTATGATGTCATTGCGTCTATGGGTCATGTCCGTGATCTGCCCAAATCAAAATTCGGCGTGGACGTGGAGAATAATTTTCAGCCTCAGTATACCGATATGAAGGGTAAGGAGGATGTTATAAAGCAGCTTAAATCCCATGCAAAAAAATGCAGCCGTGTATATCTTGCAACTGACCCGGACCGTGAAGGAGAAGCAATATCATGGCATATTGCTCAGATGCTGAATCTTGACATGAATGAAAACAACCGTGTGGAATTCAACGAGATCACAAAAAGCGGTATAAAGAATGGTATGGAACATCCGCATAAAATAGATGTTGACCTTGTAAATGCACAGCAGGCAAGACGTATCCTTGACAGGATAGTGGGATATAAGCTGAGTCCCTTCCTCTGGAAAAAGGTTCGCAGAGGGCTTTCAGCAGGACGTGTTCAGTCTGTTGCAGTACGTCTTGTTGTGGACAGGGAAAATGAGATAAAGGCATTTGTGCCCCAGGAATACTGGTCCGTTGACGCAAAGCTTTCAGCCGGCTCTTCACGGAAGATGTTTTCAGCAAAGCTTACGGCAGTAGACGGAAATCGTGTGGATAAAACCGAAATCGGAACAAAGGAAGAGGCAGACGCACTTCTGGCACGTCTTAATAATGCTGAGTTTAAGGTTTCCAAGGTGAAAAAACGCATTACAAAGAAGCACCCGGCGGCACCTTTTATTACATCCACCCTTCAGCAGGAGGCATCATACAAGCTGGGCTTTCAGTCAAAGCGTACAATGAAGGTGGCGCAGGAGCTTTATGAAGGCGTTGAGGTTGAAGGAATGGGTGCAATGGGTCTTATCACCTACATGAGAACCGACAGCCTTCGTATTTCAGATGAAGCAAGGGCAGCTGCAACTGATTATATACGCAGCACATACGGAGAAGATTATGTTCCGGCTGAACCTCGTGTATATAAATCAAAGAAAAATGCCCAGGACGCTCATGAAGCGATACGTCCCTCCATGCCGTCCTTTACGCCTGCAAGGCTGAAAAGCAGTCTTACATCTGACCAGTTCAAGCTGTATAAGCTTATCTGGGAGAGATTTATTGCAAGTCAGATGGCAGACGCTGCACTTGATACTGTTTCCGTTGATATAATGGCAGACGGCTGTCTTTTCAAGGCAAGCGGTTCTACAGTTCGTTTTGACGGTTTTACAGTGCTTTATGAGGAATCAAAGGATACAAAGGGCGAAAACAAGAATCTGCCTGAGCTTAATGAGGGCGATATTCTGAAGGTTCGCTCACTTGAAGGCAATCAGCATTTCACACAGCCGCCTGCAAGATTCACAGAAGCGTCACTTATCAAGACTCTTGAGGAAAACGGCATAGGCAGACCGAGTACCTATGCTCCTACCATTACTACTATAATATCAAGGCTCTATGTTGAGCGTGAAGGCAAAACACTGAAGCCTACAGTTCTGGGTGAAGTCACAACAGATCTTATGAAGGAGCATTTTCAGAATATAGTTGATGCGGCATTTACCGCTAAAATGGAAAACGACCTTGATGAGGTTGAACAGGGACAGCGTGACTGGGTAAGTGCTCTTGATGAATTTTACAGTGATTTTTCAAAAACCCTTTCTAAAGCAGAGGAAAAAATGGAGGGCAAGCGTGTCAAGGTTCCTGATGAGGAAACGGACATTGTCTGCGAAAACTGCGGAAGAAACATGGTAATAAAGATAGGCAGATTCGGAAGATTTCTTGCCTGTCCCGGATTTCCGGAATGCACCAACACAAAGAAGATAGTGCAGGAAACACCGGGTACCTGCCCGAAATGCGGAGGAAAGATCATTCTCAAAAAATCAAAGAGGGGCAGAAGCTTTTATGGCTGCGGAAATTATCCGGAATGCGACTTTATGACATGGAATGTTCCTCTTGAAGAAAAATGCCCTCAGTGCGGAAGCACCCTTTTCCAGAAGGGCGGAAAATCAGGACGCAAGGTCTGCGAGAAGCAGGGCTGCGGCTTTGACAGACCTATGAACGGCGGTGAAGAATAAGGTGGAAAACAACATGAGCAGCAAGCAGAGAGTTTCAGTTATCGGAGGAGGTCTTGCAGGCTGTGAGGCTGCATGGCAGCTTGCAGAGGCAGGATTTCCTGTGACTATGTATGAGATGAAACCCGTAAAATTCACGCCTGCTCATCATTACAAGGGACTTTCGGAGCTTGTATGCTCCAATTCCCTTAAAGCAGACAGGCTTGCATCTGCGGCAGGACTTCTGAAGGCAGAAATGGAAAGGATGGGCTCTCTTCTGATTCCATGTGCAAGAAAGGTATCTGTTCCTGCAGGAGGAGCCCTTGCAGTTGACCGTGAGCTTTTTTCAGATATGGTAACTGAAAAAATTACATCTCATCCTCTTATTACGATATGTACCGAGGAAGTTGAAGAGCTTCCTGCTTCTCCTGCTGTTGTGGCAAGCGGTCCGCTTACAGCGGCAGGTCTTGCTGAAAGCATTGAGAAAAAGTGCGGCAGCAGGCTCAGCTTTTTTGACGCTGCAGCTCCGATTGTCACATACGAAAGTCTTGATAAGGATATCGTATTCCTTGCATCACGTTATGGCAGAGGCGACGCTGACTATATAAACTGTCCCATGAACAGGGAAGAGTATCTTGCCTTTTACGAAGCGCTGGTTGGTGCTGAACGTGCCCCGCTGAGCGAATTCGACAAGGAAATCTTCCGTGTCTATGAAGGCTGTATGCCCATTGAGGTTTTAGCTTCAAGAGGTGAAGATACAATGCGTTTCGGTCCGCTGAAGCCTGTAGGTCTTACGGACCCCAGAACTGGCAGAAGACCCTATGCAGTAGTACAGCTTCGCCGTGAAAACAGCAGCGGTACTCTTTTCAATCTGGTGGGATTCCAGACAAATCTCAGATTTCCTGAGCAGAAAAGAGTATTCTCAATGATTCCGGGTCTTGCAAATGCTGAATTTATGCGTTACGGCGTAATGCACAGGAATTCCTTCCTTGACAGTCCAAGACTTTTAAGCAGCGATTATTCTCTGAAGGAAGATCCGCTTCTGTTCTTTGCAGGACAGATAACCGGCGTTGAGGGTTATATTGAATCAGCTGCAAGCGGAATACTTGCGGGAAAAAATCTTGCAAGAAAGCTTTCGGGAAAGGAGCCGCTCGTTCTTCCAAGAGAAACAATGATGGGAGCATTGGCGGCATATATAAGTGACGAAACCGTAAAGGAATTTCAGCCTATGGGCTGCAATATGGGAATACTGCCGGAACTTCCGGAACGAATAAGAGATAAAAAGGCAAAATATCAGGCATATGCAGACAGAGCACTTGCGGCTCTGGATAAGTACCTGTCTGAAAAGGAAGGATGATACATAAAAATGAATATCATTGTGGACGCATTCGGCGGAGATCATGCACCTCTTGAGGTGATAAAGGGCGGTGCAATGGCTGCTCGTGACCTGGGAGTAAATATTACTCTTGTGGGAGATGAGGGCGTTATCCGCAGCTGTGCAAAGGATAACGATATTTCACTTGACGGGATAGAGATCCTTCATGCCGCCAAATCATTTGATATACATGAGGAGCCTGTTTCTCTTATAAAGGAACACAAGGACAGCTCCATGGCTGTTGGAATGCAGGCACTCAGTAATGAACAGGGCGACGCATTTGTATCCGCTGGAAGCAGCGGCGCACTTGTGGTAGGCTCAACATTTATTGTAAAGCGTATAAAGGGTATAAAGCGTGTGGCACTGGCACCTATAATGCCTACAGCCAGCAAGCCTTTTATTCTCCTTGACGGCGGTGCAAACAATGACTGCCGCCCGGAGATGCTGGTTCAGTTTGCTATTATGGGAAGTGCCTACATGAACAGGGTAATGGGAATAGAAAAGCCTGTTGTAAAGCTTCTGAATGTGGGCGCAGAGGAAACAAAGGGCAGAGAGCTTGACCTTGAAGCCTACAAGCTTCTTGAAAAAGCACCGGTTAATTTCTGCGGAAATATTGAGGCAAGAGAACTGCCCTTCGGAAAGGCAGATGTTGTTGTTGCCGACGGCTTTACCGGAAATATTGCGCTGAAGCTTTATGAGGGCATGGGAAAATTCATGGCAAGCGAGCTTAAAAACAACATCTTTGCAGGCACAGGAAAGCTTGCGGCGCTTATATGCCTTGGAAAAATAAAGAAGCTTTCACAGAAGCTTGATTACAAGTCCGTAGGCGGAGCCCTTATGATAGGAGCTTCAAGACCTGTTATCAAGGCACACGGCAGTTCCGATGCGAAGGCATTTTATAATGCCATTCGTCAGGCAAGGGACTGTGTTAAGGGAAATATGATCGCTGCAATTGCTGAAACCGTTTGCGGTATACAGAAAGGGTGATGTAAATCATGGAGCAGGTATGTAATGAAGAACTCAGCCGTTTTGAAAAAAATATCAATTATCATTTCAAAAACAAGGATCTGCTGGTGGAGGCACTGTCACATTCCTCCTATGCCAACGAAAAGAAAAAGTGCCGTTCCAGCAATGAGCGACTTGAATTTTTAGGTGACAGCGTGCTGTCAATAATAGTATCGGATTATCTATTTTCTCATTACAGGGAAATGCCTGAGGGTGAACTTACAAAGCTGAGAGCTTCTCTTGTGTGTGAGAAGGCTCTTCATGTTTTTGCAAAGGAGATACATCTGGGTGATTTTCTGCTGCTTGGAAAGGGTGAAGAGCATACAGGAGGAAGGGAGCGTTCTTCCATTCTGGCAGACGCTTTTGAAGCAGTAATAGCCGCCATTTACCTTGACGGAGGAATGGAAGCAGCCTCAAAGCACGTGCTGAGATTTATCCCCAAACACGCTGAGAAAAGCAGCAATGTTTGTTTCCGTGACTATAAGACGGTGCTTCAGGAGATAATCCAGAAGAATCCGGAGGAAAAGGTTGAATATGTTCTGGCTGGCGAATGCGGTCCCGACCATGATAAAGCATTTACCGTGAATGTATGCCTTAATTCAAACGTTATAGGAACAGGAACCGGAAAGAGCAAGAAGGCGGCTGAGCAGATGGCTGCAAAGGAAGCTCTTATGCTTATGGGCTATGAAGAAACACTCTAATCTGGCATTTTTCATTCCCCATTCAGGCTGTCCGAATATGTGCAGCTTCTGCGACCAGCGGGCAATAAGCGGAGAAACAAAGCCGCCTCTGCCGGAGGAAATATCAGCACAGTGCAGGGAAAGCCTTGAAAGGGGCATTGACGGGAGAAATTCAGAGATAGCATTTTTCGGAGGAAGCTTTACAGCCATTCCCAAAAATGAGATGCTGTCATACCTGGAAGCTGTTCAGCCTTTTCTGGGAGAAAAGGGCTTTTCCGGAATAAGGATTTCCACAAGACCTGACGCACTGCCGGAGGAAACTCTTGTTCTTCTGAAAAAATACGGCGTTACTGCAATAGAACTGGGTGCCCAGAGTATGTCGGACAGGGTGCTTTGGCTGAACCGCAGAGGTCATACGGCAGATGATATAAGACAGGCTTCAGAGAGAATTAAAAGTCACGGTTTTTCCCTGGGACTTCAGATGATGTACGGACTTTACGGCAGTACAGCGGCAGAGGAGGAATATACCCTGTCTGAATGTATAAGCCTCAGACCCGATACAATGAGGCTTTATCCTGTTGTGGTGCTGGAAGGTACACATCTGGGAGAACTTTACAGAAGCGGTGAATACATTTTGCCCTCATGGGATTCAATGATAAAATTTACGGCTGACGCCATATGCCGCCTTAAACATGAAAATATTGCCCTTATAAGGTGCGGACTTCATGCTGAAAAGAGCATGGAGAGCCGGATACTGGGCGGATTTTATCATCCTTCCTTAAAGGAGCTTGCACTGGAAAGGCTTTATCTTGAAAAAATGCTCACATGGGCAGAAAAACATTATGAGATTCTGAAAAACAGAGAAAAGGGCAGCTTTGTGCTTACAGAGGTATCCTTTGGAAATGCAGGACTTGTTTCAGGACATAACAGGGAGAACCGCAGGCTTTTTTCCGAAGGTGCCTTTGGAACAATGCTCAGAATAATGGAAAACCAAGAGCTTGCAAAGGGCATATTAAGGCTCAGCTTCTGCCGGAGCAATGAAAACGGCATGACAGAAACACTTGGAGAGGAAGTGTACGATGTATTTAAAATCACTGGAACTTCAGGGCTTTAAGTCCTTTCCGGATAAGATAAAGCTGAATTTTGACGCAGGAATTACGGCAGTAGTAGGTCCGAACGGCAGCGGAAAGAGTAATATCGGCGACGCAGTAAGATGGGTGCTGGGTGAACAGTCTACCAAAACACTGCGGGGCAACAAGATGGAAGATGTTATTTTTTCCGGTACCAAGCAGCGGAAGCCTACAGGATTTGCGGCGGTAACACTGAATATTGACAATCGCTCAGGAATACTTGGCGAAGAATACGGCGAAGAGGTAAGCGTTACCAGAAAGCTTTACCGAAGCGGTGAAAGCGAGTACCGAATAAACGGCAAGTCAGTCCGTCTTAAAGATGTAAACGAGCTTTTTATGGATACAGGTATGGGACGTGACGGCTACTCAATTATAGGACAGGGACGTATTGCGGAGATAGTCAGCGCTAAAAGCGGCGACAGACGTGATATTTTCGAGGAAGCGGCAGGCGTATCAAAATTCCGCTACAAAAAGGAAGAGGCACAAAGACGTCTTGCAAGTGCAGAGGATAATCTTTTAAGACTGCGTGACATTGCCGCAGAACTTGAAGGAAGAGTTGAGCCGCTGCGTATTCAGTCGGAAAAGGCAAAGAAATTCCTTGTGCTTGCAGAGGAACAGAAGCAGCTTGAGGTATCCCTCTGGGTACAGCAGTCGGATACCCTCAGAAAAAAGCTTGATACTCTTTCCGATGAACTTCTTGAAGCAAAGGCTCAGTATGAGAATATTGAAAGAGATCTTGAAGCTGCCGAAACAAAGGTTCAGGACGGCTACAGACGTCTTCAGGAAAGCAGCGTGAGAATAGAAACTCTCCGTGAAGATATACGAAAAGCGGAAGAGGAAACGGCACAGCTTACGGCGGCTCTGGCGGTATGTGAGAATGATGTTCAGCACGCACTTGTAAGTGCAGGAGTGCTTGAAGCTCAGGCAAAGGAGCTGTCAGGCGAATCGGATACCGCAGGGAAATATGTGAGCCAGCTTCTTGAAAAAGAGGAAAAGCTCCACAGACAGGAGATTTCCCTTCGTGTGGAATATGAGCAGCTTCAGCATGACTGGGAACGTCTTGAAGAAAAAGCGGCTAAGCTCGGCGAAGGCTTTGATGAAACCGGACAGAAGCTGCAGAATCTCTATGTACAGCAGGGACAGTACCGTGTGCAGAGCGAAGCGCTTATCCGTCAGCATGAGGAATATACTGCGCAGATGACATCCGGAAGTATGCGTATTGCTGCTGCCTCAGAGGAAAAGGAAACTCAGCTTGAGGTAACAAAGAAATGGGAAGACAGCCTTAAAAATGCAGATAATACGCTGTCTGAACTGAGAAACAGCCTTCAGACAAAGCAGCAGGAATGCGGAAATGCCCTCAGACAGACTGACGCCCTCAGAACTGAACGAAATCAGATCGCATTTTCCATACGTGAAAAGCAGCAGAGAAAAAAGCTGCTTACTGATATGGAGCAGAATATGGAAGGCTTTGCAGGAAGTGTAAAGGCTATTCTTCGTGCAGAGGGCGGAAATCCTTCGGGAGTTCACGGAACAGTTGCCCAGTGCATTGAAACTGATAACAGATGCGGCGTGGCAATCGAAACAGCTCTCGGCGGCGCTATGCAGAATATCATTGTAGATGATGAATCCGCTGCAAAAAAGTGGATACGTTTTCTTGCACAGCACAGAGCGGGAAGAGCGACATTCCTTCCTGTAACCTCTGTTCGTGGTAAGGCAATGGAAGAATACGGCCTTGAAAATGAACAGGGCTTTGTTGATTACGCATACAGGCTTGTACGGTATGAACCTGTGCATGAAGGAATAGTGCGTTCCCTTCTTGGAAGGATAGTTGTGGCTGAGAATCTTGATTTTGCATCTGCTATAGCCAAAAAATACGGATACAGATTCAGAATAGTTACCCTTGACGGACAGGTAGTCAATGCAGGCGGTTCATTTACAGGCGGTTCTGCACAGCGAAGCGGCGGTATGATAACAAGAAAAACCGAAATATCCGCTTTGGGAAAGGCTATCCTTGAACTTCAGAAGCGAGAGGAAGAAAATGCAGAAAAGCTTTCCGCAGCTGAATCTGAAACATCAAAAATGCAGGCGTCTATAGAAGAACTGAGAAAGAAATGTGCAGAGGCAGAATCAGAGCAGCTACGTGCAAAGGCTGAATGTGAAAAACAGCGTTATCTTCTTAACCAGATAACCGAAAGGTACAATGAGCTTAAAGCAGGACAGGCGGAGCTTAAAGATAAGATAAGTCAGACAAAAAATGAGTATGATGATGTGCAGAAAAGGCTCATAAGCGTAGAGGAAGAGGTTGGGAAAACAAAGCTTGACATGGAGGAAGCAGAGGGTATGCGCAACAGCCTTCGCAGCGAGCAGAATGTTCTTGCTGAGAAAAGAGCCCAGATGCGTATTCAGACAGCTTCTCTTGAAAAGGACATGGACGCTCTTCACAAGGAACTGGATAATGCTGAAAATCGTCAGAAAACAGCCAAGGAAAGCGCTATCCGCATAAGAGATGAGCTTTCCGCAACTCATAAGCTTATTGCAGATAAAAGGCAGGAGGCAGAGGATTCCCGACAGCGTATAAGCCGTCTTGAAGAAAAGCGGAATAAGGCGTCAGAAGAAACCGAACGCTTTAAAACAATACATGACGCAGAGGAAAAGCAGATAAGACTTACTCAGGAAGGCATAAAAGCCACCAATGCCGCTAAGGAAAAATATGCAGGCACGGTTACACGTCTTGAGGAAAGAAAAATATCCGTCCAGAGTGAATATGATAATATTATCCGCCGGCTTCTTGAGCAGTATGAGCTGACACGCACGGAAGCTATGGCAATTGCAAAGCCTCTTGAGGATACTGCGGCGGCACAGCGTGAGCTTTCATCACTGAAGGGAAAGATACGCAGCCTTGGAAGCGTAAACGTTGCGGCTATCGAGGAGTACAAGGAGGTTTCCGAAAGGTGGAAATTCCTTACAGAGCAGATGAAGGACGCTGAAAATGCCAAAGCAGAGCTTGAAAAGCTTATATCAGACCTTACGGAGGAAATGCAGAGGATATTCTCTGAAAGCTTTGCGGAGATAAACAGGAATTTCAGGGAGATATTTGTTGACCTCTTCGGCGGAGGAGAAGCAAACCTTACCCTTTCCGACCCTGATAATGTCCTTGAATCCGGCATAGAGATACACGTGGCACCTCCGGGAAAGGTGATAAAGAATCTTATTTCTCTCTCCGGCGGTGAACAGTCGTTTGTGGCTATTGCCATTTATTTTGCAATACTCAGGCTTCGTCCGTCACCCTTCTGTATCCTGGACGAAATAGAC
>JBJERG010000215.1:0-4109 GCA_051882155.1 Ruminococcus sp. | reverse complement strand
TCACCTGTACAGTACAGATTAAGGGTTGCCTCATAGCCGATAGATGTGGTATGATTCTGCCAGAGTGTAAAGAGGTCAATTACCTGGACATTCTCAGCTGCGCCTATTGCGTCAAGCTGACCGCCGAACCAGCGTCCCGGCAGAAGCGGTGAACGGTTCACATCGCTGGCACGTCCCTGCTGTTTTACAAGGATAACACGCATTCCCTTTGCCTTAGCCTTCTGCACCATGTCGGTAACAGTGGCTGTATATTCGTCGGCATTGGAATAATTGGTGTCGTTTATGCCGATAGAGATAATGTAAATATCTCCTTCCTTACCATACTTCAGAATGGGGTCAAACTGACCTGCATTTACAAATCCCTTTGCATACTGACCGCTTGCAGCCATATTGCGGACCTGCCATTTTGATGTATCAATGTACTGGTCAAGTACCTGACCCCAGCCTGCCTGAACACTTGTATCCTTCGGATAATAGTTGCATACAGTAGAGTCACCGCACATCCATATTGTAGGCGGAAGCTGTGTATCGGCTGATACCCATTCTATGTCAAGGGCGCTCATTGTATGAGCATAGCCTTCCTTGCCGTTGGTTGCCATAATATTCAGCTGACCGTCGGTTATGGGAATAAGAATGGAATCGTAAGCGTTATTACCTGTCATGTTCATTATCTGGAGAACATTTTCAGCTACAACAGATGTTCTGTTTGTGTTGCCGAGGGTTACGCTTACACGGTAAAGACCATTAGGCAGATCAACATTAAATGTATTTGACCAGCTTGTATCTGTAAACTGTACAGCATCACTTAATGCACCAGAGCCTCCGGCTGAAACATTTTTTACGCCTGACGTATTTGCAAAGCCGTATCCCTTCTGGGAATTGTATCCGTCGGAAGAGCTTACCGCCGTATAACCTGAAGCTGCACCGTTTCCTCCGAAATCAAAGTGATAGCTGCTTCCTGCCGCCTGAGCCTTCTGGGGCAGAACAAGACTTCCGTTTGCGGCACATGAAAGTGCCATTGCAGATGCAATAAATGCACCTGCGGCACGTTTAAAAAATGACACGCTCATTCATATTCCTCCATTTCAGATCTGTAAAAGCATTTCTTTCATTACACAGAGGTCAAAGATATTTATTTTACCGTCACCTGTAAGTTCTCCTGCTTCCATATCGGTAAGACTTTCAAGACCGTGGAGATACTTCTGAAGCATAACAGCGTCAAGAATACTGAATATTCCGTCTGCGTTTACATCTCCAATAACCTTTTTCTCAATTTCAGCAGGCTCCAGAATAAATTTCTGACCGTCACCGCCCCAGTAATTCCACTGGCAGATATTTGCACCGTCATTTTTGCTTACTTCGAAAACATCCGCACATGAAGCACCTTCTGTCACAACGCTGAGAAGGGCATAGGAACCGTCCTTGTTGCACATAAGAGTGAACTTCTGAGAAACATCACCGCTTAAAGGTGCAAGGCAGATATTCGCACCGTCCTCAGCAGAACCATTTTCAACAGTAAGGGCATTTCCCTCTGCATTCTGAACTGTGTATGTTCCGTCATCATTGCGTGTGAATGTCCATTTTTCCTGTCCGCTCTGAACTGCATTGCCGTCCTTCCCTGCAATGAAAAGTCCGCTATTCAGATTGCGTATAGTATATTCACCGCTTGGTACCATTGGATAAACAGGAGAAATTGTCCACAGCTGACAGTCACCTTCCCAGTATTCCCACTGGTTTACATTGCCGCCGTTTTCCGTTGACCAGTCGTATACATCAAGTCCAGCCTTGCCGTCTGAGCATTTGGAAACAATTCCGTAGTAATTGCCGCTCTCTACTATCTTCCAGATCTGATTATCTGCGCCTGTAAATGTCTGTAATTCAACATTAACGCCGTTTTCACCGGAGGCTGTTTCCAGAGCAAGGCATTTTCCTTCATCTGAAAGAGAAACGAGCCTGCACCAGCCGCCCTCCAGAGCAATTATTCTCCACTGCTGATTGCTTCTTCCGTTTGCTGACCACTGCTGGATGTTTGTTCCGTCATCAGTTTTGCCGCCGTTTATATCCAGAAGCTTTCCGCTGTTTTTATTTGTTATTGTATAGCTTATTCCGCTTAAAAGCCCGGTATTGCCAATCTCCATTGAAGCACCAGTTCCCGATGCAGTTTCAGGAGCGTATACAAGACTGCTGTCCATATTCGTATAATCAACAAAACCCGGCTCTGTAATTTCACCGTTTACTGCAACACGAGGTCTTTCCGGCAAAGGCTGATCTGAGCCCAGATAAAAGCCTGTATGAGGCGGCTGATTATATGAAGTCTGTTCTGCCGAAACCTGCATTCTGTAGTGAACGTCGTGCATGAGAGTAGTGATTCTGTATTCTGTTTCATAAGGTGTACAGAACACACGCAGTGATTTATTGTCGCTTGTTCTCAGAACAAGCTCTTCACGCCAGTCACCGAAGAGATCTGCTGTAAGGTTCGGTGTAGCCTTTGTGCTGTTATTTGAAGCACAGCCGTCAGCTGTCAGAATAGTGTCAATTTTCTTATTGGCATTTATTTTTGTAATGTATATATTATCAAGAAGCTCACGCTCAAGGTCGCCGTCCCAGTGGATAAGGAAGTTCTGTGCAGGACGGGAAACGCCCGTTGCCTGACCGTTTCCGTCGTAAACATCACCGGAAGCTGCGCCCCAGAATTCCGCACCGGGATTGCCTGCATAAATATTGCCGGCATCGCATCTGCCTGTGTCTTTGCTGTGATCATAGTGGAATATCTTCTCACCTGTTGCAGCGTCAAGGAGAGATACGCCGTAAGGAGCTTCTTCGTGACAAACCCAGAGTTCAAGACCCGGTCTGTCAGGCAGCATATCACTCAGGTGCATTGCGTCGCCATGACCCAGTTCATTGCACCAGAGAATCTGACCGTTGTCATCAATACAGGTTGCACCCAGAATGAGTTCCTGCTTTCCGTCACCGTCAACATCAGCAGGCATACAGTTGTGGTTTCCGTCTGCATAGCCCGGTGCAGAAGAGTTGTATCCTGTATCATAGCCCCAGCGTTTTACAAGCTTCTTGTTTACTACATCATAGGCAACTGCAGTCATTCTTGTGTAGTAACCTCTTATTGATACAGCACTCGGCTTTACGCCGTCAAGGTAAACAGCTGAACCTAAGAATCTGTCAACACGGTTTCCGTAATCATCGCCCCATGTTTTCTTGGAAACCTCACCTCTCGGATATTCATAGTCAACAGTATCCAGAGCCGCACCTGTAGCACCGTCAAAGAGGGTGTAATATTCAGGTCCTGAAAGTATATATCCGCTTGAATTGCGGTAATCCTTTGATGCGTCACCTATCACTTTTCCGGTACCGTCAACTGTACCGTCAGCTGTTTTGCAGGTCATTTCAGCCTTGCCGTCCAGGTCAAAGTCAGCTACAATAAACTGTGTATAATGTGCGCCTGCACGGATATTCTTTCCAAGGTCGATTCTCCAGAGCTTTTCGCCTGTAAGTCTGTAGCAGTCTATATATACATTTCCTGTATAGCCTGACTGAGAATTATCCTTTGAATTGGAGGGATCCCACTTTACAAAAATCTCATATGTGCCGTCACCGTCAACATCGCCGGTTGAGCAGTCATTGGGTGAATATGTATAATCCGAACCTGCGGGAGGAACGTCCATAGGGATATCAAAATAATTCTTATCAGATATAATACTGCAATTGTCCGAAGAAACAACCTTTCCTCCTGAAACAGTATCAACACGGTACGAAGAGCCGGCATTGCCTCCTTTGTCAAGGAAGCAGGTTGCCATTTCCGCATTGCTTGTGTAAATAAGGTTATTGTCACGGTAAAGCTTAAATACGGCATTGTCTGCGTCATTTGCAAGGAAACGCCAGCTTACCAGCATTCCGCCGCCTGTGTTTATGGCACTTATACCTCTGTTCAGAGCTTCAACATTGCAGATTTCTTCAGCCGAAGCAGGGACATTTGAAACATACGCTGATACTGATACAGCACCTATCAGAGCAGCAGAAACAAGTGCTGTAATACGTTTGATTCTTTTCATCTCAACCACCAACCACTTTAATTTTTTTGATAGGAAAACACT
>JBJERG010000214.1:0-4121 GCA_051882155.1 Ruminococcus sp. | reverse complement strand
CCACCATCTGACAGTACAGTGCCCTTACCTTTGTGCTGCGGAGAACTATCACGCAATCCACATCGGGACAGTCCCAGCCCTCTGTGAGAAGCATACTGTTGCAAAGCACATTGTATTTATTATCTGCGAAATCATTAAGTATCTGCTCACGATCCTCTGAATTGCCGTTCACCTCTGCCGCTCTGAATCCGTGCTTATTCAGAATATCCCTGAATTTCTGCGAGGTTTTGACAAGGGGCAGGAAAACAACGGTTTTTCTGTTTCTGCAATGCTTTTCCATTTCATTTGCTATCTGGTGAAGATACGGGTCTATCGCTTCTGCCACTTCGCCTGCCTTGTAATCTCCGGCAGAGGTTCCCACATTCGTCATGTCGATCTGTACAGGCAGGGTGAGAGCCTTTATCGGAACAAGGTAGCCTTCTTTTATCGCTTCCGGGAGCGTGTATTCATATGCCAGACTGTCAAAGACTGCACCAAGATTCCTTTTGTCGCCACGGTCAGGCGTAGCAGTTACACCCAGTACATTTGCATCTGTAAAGTGATCAAGTATCGTCTGATAGCTGTCTGATATTGCATGATGTGCTTCGTCTATTATTATTTCAGTAAAAAAGTCGGGCGGAAACTGTGCAAGGCGTTTTGTGCGCATAAGCGTCTGAACACTGCCCACACATACACGAAACCATGAACCTATACAGGTCTGTTCTGCTTTTTCTACAGCACAGCCAAGTCCGCAGCTTCGGCTAAGCTTTTCTGCGGCTTGTTCCAGAAGTTCGCCCCGGTGTGCCAGTATGAGTACTCTGCCGCCCTTACGGACGGCGTCCTCTGTTATTTTTGCAAACACAACAGTTTTGCCGCAGCCTGTAGGAAGTACCAGCAATGTTTTCTTTCTGCCATTTTCCCATTCCTTCCAGACAGCTTCTCTTGCTTCCTGCTGATATGGTCTAAGTTCCATTGCTTAAAACGCTCCTGACTTCCATGCTGTCTGTGATGCCGGCTGACTTGCGGAAATATCCGGTCGGTCATAGTGGGGATACAGCTTCTGAATGTGATTTGATTTTCCGATCTGACCGTCCTTTTTTGTAAATTCCTCCACGATCACATGACATACGCCGCTGCTGCCGTACAGGGCATTCCAGTCCATACGGGCTTTTTCACCTTTGTTTTTCAGACCCACGCTTGCAAACAATTCAGACAGCTTCCATTCAAGTGCCGTATGCAGCAGGAAGTTTTCTTTGATGATAACTTTTCTGCCCTGTGTATCGGTAACTGCAAAGGATACTACAGCTTTAGGGCAGGCAGGTATTTTTCCGCTGCCGTTATGTCTTGCACGTTCAAATTTTTCTATCCTGAACGCATAGTCGCCCTCCGGCAGCAGCACAAAGCCGCCGCCTTCATTTTCTATTTCATCGTTCCAGTCAAGGGCTCTTCCATTTTCATTGTCGTTATTATAACTCATGTTTCATTCCTCCAATTTATTTTCTGTTTTCGGTTATTATTGCAAAGACCTGCTGCCATGCAGCCACAAGACAGCCTTCAACAAAATCAGCAGGGTAGCTGCTGACAGGCATATCAGCAGGAAAATATCCCTTCTGACCAACTGCTCTTTGTATTTCGCCGGGACTGACGCCGTTTGCTGCCATAAGCTGTGCAAGTGCAGGAAGTATACCGTCAAGTATGTACTGGGTCTGCATTTCCTCTGGCGTTTCTTCCTTTTCAAAGGGTTCGTCACTGCCGTCGTACAGCAGCTCTGCACCTGCAAGAAGGTTGTTGTCTGCTGCTTTTTCCTTTTCCACGGCTATCCCGGAGCCTGCGGCTTTGCTTATGATATTGCTTGCTGTATTCTGCTTTTCTGTTTCAAAAATATGCGCAATGCTCTCATATGCAAGGGGCATTTCATCAGGCAGTCCGAAGCGGTTTTTAGCGTCCCACCATGCCGTTTTTGCGGCATACATAACACGCTTGTTGGAAACAGCCTTGTGTTTCTTTCCATTATCGTCTGTTGCAATGACATTTGTCTTGAATGCAAGGAACAGCGTAAGATCTGACCATTCTTTCAGCATAGGAGAGATCTTATTGGTAGTCTTATTGCCAAGCTTCAGCTCCCAGTGGTCAAATTCAGCTTCCACCTCCGGAACAGAGGCTTTTCTTGTGATTGCATGACAATTAAGCACAACGTTTATCCCTGCCGCTATCAGCTTTTCGGTGAAATCAAGGAATTTTCCAATGCTTTCGCATTCATATTCCCAGCCCTTTCCATAGCCGAAATCTTCAATTCCCGTTTTACCGTGTGCCTGACAAAGGGCAGCTATTGCCAGACGTTCCGCCCAGTCGAAGGTGTCAATTACCACAGTACGGTAATTTTTCTCATGATGTGTTTGCAGGATGAATTCCATTTCCTGATTCAGCATCTCCCATGATGTGGGTTTAGGCAAACGGCGCAGGTCCATTTTGCTTGTACTTCCTTCACAGTCGATAAATACAGGTGAGGGAAACCGGGCGGCAAGAGAGGTCTTTCCAACGCCCTCCTGACCGTAAATGACTGCCTTGATACCTGTACCTTTACGGATACCGTTGCATTCTTCAAAATACAATGACATTTTTTATTCACTCCTTAAGTTTTTATTGAAAAGCTGAAAATGCTGTTCACTAATAGTCCTTTTTCCAATAAACTTGAATGTTTTTCTTCAAGTTTCATAAAATGTTTACATTTAAAATGATCCGCTGGTCCATTTTCTGGGCGCAGCAGGAGCAGCGCTTTCACCTGATACATAGCCGTCCTCAATGATGATACTGCATTCATCACCGGTGGAAACACGTGTTGCAATAGCCTGCAAGCCTTCATCAGACAGCCATTCTCCGAAGTCTTTCAGCGTGTCGAGATCCATCTGTTCCAGCTTGTCAAGCAGTACGAAACCGCATTCAGGGTTTAATTTTCTGACTATTGCTGTGGCAACTCTGAGCTGTTCAGAACCGCTCATGCTGTCCCATTGTTTATTTTTGTATGTAAGCTTTCCGTCTGTTACAGACAATTCAGGAAGAGGCAGGTCTGCATTCTCCAGAAGCGCAGTCTTGCTTTTACGTATATCATTCAGCTGCTTCGAAAGTTTCTCGTATTCTTCCGCATAATGGTCTGCTTCATCGGCAGCCTGCGCCTTGCTCATATTATCTCTTATTTTTGCATTCAGCGTGTCAACAGCTGATATATTAGCTTCAAGTTCGGCTGTTGATTCGTCCTGCAGATCATATGTCTCCGAATGTGCGATAGTCAGGTCTTTTTCTGTCTGCTGAATTTCAAGAGTGATTCGCTGCAGTTCATTTTTCAGCTGAGCGTATTTTGCTTCTATTTCATGGAGATTGTCACGTTTCTTCTGATTTTCAGCATTTTTAAGAAGTATCGCCTGATGCTTTGCGATAAGCTCTGAAGCGGATACAGGCATTTCGGGTACGCCTTCCCAGCCTTTCAGTTCATCGGCATATTTTTTCTTCTGGTCTGCTATTTTGCCTATGGCTGTTCTCTGGCTGTATACCTGTGCTTCTGCTGATTCCAGTCTGCCCAGTTCTTCTCCCACGCCAATGATCTGAAGCAGTATTTCCGCTTTATCTTTATCTGACGCATTCATGAACTTGGGCAGGTCGAGAGCAAATACAGAAATGAAACAGTCAAGGAGCTGCTGTCCGGCTTTTCTGCCCTGCGGATCTGTTACCTTCAGATTACTTGATTTTCCACTGCGTTCCACAACAAGACCATTTGAAAGAGTGACTTTCAGAGATGGCGGAGTATATGCACCATCTCGTTCAGCTGCTGAGGGCTTGAATTTATTTCCGCCTAACGCCCATGCAATCGCATCAAGCACAGATGTTTTGCCCTGTCCGTTTTTACCTCCGATTATGGTCAGACCTGATGAAGTGGGTTCAAGTTTTACCGCCTTGATACGCTTGATATTGGCAAGTTCAAGGCTGTTTATTGTTACGCTCATGTTTCTTTCTCCTTTGTATTTTTATTGTTTACGTTGTTTTCCTGTTTAGCTTGTCCTGCACCGACAAGTATCTGTATGTGATTTTCACAGTGCAGATGCCCGTCTAAGCCTGTAAATAAAGGCACATTGCTGATGCCGCAGTTT
>JBJERG010000213.1:0-4180 GCA_051882155.1 Ruminococcus sp. | reverse complement strand
CACAAAAATTAATATATGTGTGTGTGTTATAAAAATGATTGACAATTTCAGAAAAATATGTTACTCTAAAAGAGCATATTGCATATTTCTAAGAAAGGAAGTTTTGCTATGAAAACATGGCAGCTGTGTCTTGCAGGCGCAATGCTTGCGGTGACGCTTGCAGGCTGTTCGGAAAAGAAGGAAGATACAAAGGATTACTCCGAAGCAGACCTGCCCTACGGTGCAACTATGCTTACCGATACGGAAAGCGGAAATGTACCCATAACCTATGACAGAAGATTCTTTTCCCAGGAAGAAGCGAAGGTTCTGTCAGATTACTTTTACGCACTTGAAACAAAGGACGAGAAGCTTCTTGATGATACGACCCTTGATCTGTATACCGATTTTGTGACGGAATCCATGTATCAGAACTTTATCGGACTGGACGGACTGGTAGTAGATATGAGCAATACCTTTGCTGCGGAGGAAGACGTTCCCTATGAGATCAAGGAAGTGGAAATAAAGAGCTTCTATACCTCAGATGATGAGGAAAGCACCGATCTTGCAAATCTCTATACTATGCTGAGGGAACTCAGCGGTGAATCGGACTACGTTTCACAACATATAGAGGACGGAAAGTGTATCATATACAATATCCGCACAGATACAGACGGCACTGTGAAGAGTTTTGAATCCCAGAGCCTGTTTCTGATCAAGGTTGACGGCGCTTATTACGTCTGCTCCTGACATCTTTTTTATCATCTGACTTGGGAGGGATTTTTTTCACAGCCTTTCTGTAAAGCACAAACAGTACTGCCATGGATATTATGTAGAGTACAGTTGCAATGACAAAGGCTGCCCGGAATTCGGGGCTGTCGGGGATTTCCGAACCCGGCAGTGACAGCAGGAAAACAGGCATAAAAGAGTACCTCCTGTAAATGGTGTTATAAAAGTAAATGGTTTTATAAAATAAGTATATAACCCGGCAGGCGGTATGTCAAGACCTGTGCAGAAAATCATTTTTTTCATAAAATACTTGCAAGTTTATCTGCAATGTGTTATAATTTTAATTAAGTATTTCCTTTTATCAGATGAAGGTAAACAGGAATGAATTTATAGGAGGTAAAAATGGCAACAACAAAATCAAAAGCCGGCGGATCTATGTCACTGCCAAAGATCCGGTTCTCCAAGGCAGGCATATCCGGCGGACTCAGACACTGGTTTTATGACAAGCGCTTTTATTTCATAGCGTTTTTCATTCCGGTTGTACTGACATACATCGCATATGCGATATTCGGTATAGCACCCTTTGGAGAACAGTCTGTTCTTTGCCTTGACCTGAACGGACAGTATGTTTACTACTTTGAAGCTATCCGTGACGCCTTCTGGGGCGACGGAAGCATATTCTACGACTGGTCACGAAACCTGTCAGGCAACTTTATGGGCATTATAGGATACTATCTTGCCAGTCCCTTTACGTTGATCGTTATACTTCTGCCGGAAAGCATGATGGTAACAAGCCTGCTTATCATGCAGCTGGCAAAGCTTGGCGCAGCGGCTGTAACATTCTGCTATTTTCTGCGCAGACGCAGAGGCATGGAGGAAGTTCCTTCACTCATTTTCTCAACCCTTTATGCAATGATGGCATATGCTGTTATTCAGCTGATCGACCCAATGTGGATAGACGGCCTTGTATTCCTGCCCCTTATCATGGCGGGTATGGAATACCTGATTGACGACGGAAGAAGACTCAATTACATAATTCCTCTGGGACTTATGTTCGTAGCTAACTTCTATATCGGCTACATGATCGCATTTTTCTGCGTAATTTACTTTATTTTCTATACATTCTTCGGTTCTGAAGCAAAGAGCCTTGAAGGATATGGAAAATTCCAGGCAACAGGACGTTTCATTTACTCTTCAGTCGTAGGTGCAATGCTGGCAGCAGCAATGATCCTGCCGGTATACTTTGCACTTCAGCAGGGTAAATTTGACTTTACCGATCCTGACTACAGCTTCCAGACTCAGTTTGAGCTGGTAGACCTGTTCCCGCAGCTTATGCCTGCACAGTATGACTCTGTAAACGTACAGGGCAGCCCTGAAATCTACTGCGGAACACTTACCCTGTTCCTGCTGCCGCTGTTCTATGTGAACAAGAATATAAGTACAAAGAAGAAAATCGGCTATACATTTATGCTCCTCTGCATGATATTCAGTATGTACATCAAGCCTGTGGATATGATGTGGCACGGCGGACAGGTTCCGAACTGGCTTCCTTACCGTTATTCCTTCCTTGTATCCTTTGTGCTTCTGAATATAGCAGCTACAGCCTTCAAAAACCTCAAGGGAATTTCTATCGGCAAGCTTGCCACTGAATTTGTGCTTCTGCTTTTTGCTATGCTCTTTATGGTTCGTATCAACTACGAGCATATCGACGTGAAGAAGAGCGTCTGGGTGGCAATAATGTTCATGCTGGTTCACCTTGTGCTGATTTATATTCTCAATAACGGCAAACCCGGCAGAACACGTGCCATGAATACCGCAATTTCCCTTTCAATGCTCATCTTCGTTGCAGGTGAAGCAACATACAATGCAGTTGACTCCATGAATAAGATTCACAAGGAAGTATCATATTCCGGCGGAGCATACTACAATAACTTTATCCAGAACGGCCGTGAGATCGTAGGTCAGCTGAGAGAGTATGACGACGGTCTGTACCGTGCGGAAAAGACCTACTGGAGATGCGTAAACGATAACGACGCTCTGGGTCTTAGGGGCATATCCCATTCAAGCTCTGTAATGAACACAAAGATCATTAACTTCATTGAAACAATGGGTTACTGCACTCACAGCTATTATACACGCTATAACGGCAACTCTGATCTTGCAGACTCTCTGCTGGGCATCAAGTATGTCCTGAATCAGGAATCCGAAACAGGCATGGATAACACAGACAAGAGTTATCTGAATCCCAACTATGTTCCTATCAATGAGGGCTACACTTACCAGAATCATAACGGCGTAAGCCAGACTGTCAAGATCTATGAGAACCCGAATGCCCTTTCTATCGGATATATGGCAAGCGAGGATATTCTCAAGATAGATCATCTTGGCAATGACAATCCCTTCAACAGCCAGAACGTACTCATGAGTACCCTTGCAGGTCAGACCCAGTTTGACGCAGCAGGTTCCATTGCAGGAAATGCCCAGTATTATACACCTCTGGATGTTGGCGAACCTGTTATAAATAACATCACTGTTTCCGATTACAACGTTGAAAACCGACTGAAGCTTTATACAGCGGGCGAAGGCGATCCTACTATCAACTTCAACTTCACCGTTCCGGACGACAAGCCTATCTACATTTACTTCAAGACTGAAAATCAGAAGTCTGTAAACCTGTGGCTGGGTGAATGGAGCGATGAGCTTCAGGATTACGATTACACAGAGCATGACAGATACGGCTTCTTCAGCTCATACTTTGAGGGCGACAACTACACAATGATGCGTCTGGGAAGCTTTGAGCCTGGCAAGAAGATCAGTCTGCGTGTGACCGTTGCACATGAATACACCATTGTCCGTGACTTCTTCTTCTACAGCTTCAACGAGGAACTGTTCCAGCAGGATATCGACAAGCTGAAGGCAAATCAGCTGAATATTGAAGAATACGACGAAAACTACATCAAGGGTACTGTAACAGCTTCTGAGGGTCAGATCCTTATGACATCTATTCCATGGGAAGAAACAGGCGCTTCTCTTGAACAGTCATTCCTGAAGCTTCCCTGGGAAGGCACATGGAGAGTAAAGGTTGACGGCAAGAGCGTAGAGCCTACTGAGGTTATCAAGGCGTTTGTGGGCGTACAGCTTGAACCGGGTACCCATACCATTGAATTCAAGTATGTATCTCCGGGCTGGTATACAGGCGTTATTCTGGTGCTGATCGCAATAGTTCTGCTGGTGATCTTCCACAGACAGGACCGCCGCAACAACAAGGCGCTTATAGCAGCTGTAAAGGCAAGACATGAAAAGGCTGCTGAATGGAACGGCCCTGTTGTGCTGATCCCGCTGCCAAGCGAAGTAAAGCTTATGGAGGCTGCTAGAAAATCCGAAAAGCAGAAACCAAAGCCGGAAAATAAAACTAATGAGAAATCACAGGAAAATAAATCCGACGATAATTCAGAGGAAAAGTAACATATAACCC
>JBJERG010000212.1:16858-22147 GCA_051882155.1 Ruminococcus sp. | reverse complement strand
GTTCAGATTGTTGCTAAAAGCGGCACAACAAATACAATTTCAGACGGTACAAGCCACACTGATACAAATACAGACGGCGAAACAATTGCTGCGGCTATTTACGCTGAAGACGATCTGAAAATAAAGGGTACAGGAAGCCTTACAGTAAACGGCAACACTGAGGACGGCATTGCTACTAAAAATGACCTGAAAATCTACAACGGCACAATCAATGTAACAGCCAAGGACGACGGTCTGAGAGGCGGCGACAGCGTTACAATCGGCAATGATACTGCAACAGATTTCAGCACACTGAATCTCACTGTAAACGCATCAGCAGGTGACGGCGTTAAGGCTAACGATATGGACACCACCAGCGGCAAGGGATTCATCACAGTAAACGGCGGTACTATTAATGTTACTTCCAACTCTGACGCATTCCACGCTTCACAGACTCTTAACATAAACGGCGGCGAACTTACTATCAAGACAACAGGTTCAGCTTTCAATACATCAGACATCAGCGCAAAGGGTCTGAAGGCAGGCAAGACTGATGATACAACAGGCACAACCGTTACAGGCGTTATCAATATAAACGGCGGTCACATTGACGCTGACACAACAGACGACTGTGTTCATGCTAACGGCAATGTTTATTTGAACGGCGGCGTTCTGGAGCTGAATTCCGGTGATGACGCAGTTCACAGCGACGCAGACCTTACTATCGGTCAGGGTAATAACACATTTGACGATCTGACAGTTATCGTTGAAGCAGGATATGAGGGCATGGAGGCACAGAATATCACACAGAACAGCGGTACTGTTATTGTAAACACAACAGATGACGGCTACAACGCAGCAGGCGGCGCAGACGGTTCCGGCAATACAACACCCGGCGGATGGGGCGGCGGATGGGGCGGCAGCAGCAGCGGCAATTATTCTCTGACTATTAACGGCGGATTTGCTCTTGTAAACGTTACAGACGGCGACCACGACGGCTTTGACTCCAATGGTTCAATCACAATTAACGGCGGATATGCTATTTCTAACGGTACGGACGCATTCGACAGCGACGGCACTCAGACATATTCCGGCGGCGTATTCGTTAAGGAAGAAGGCTCAGGCGGCGGCATGATGGGCGGCGGTATGATGGGCGGCGGCTCCATGACAGCTACAGTTTCCGGTTCTGTATCAGCAAGCACAGGCACAAGAATCACTATCTGTGACGGAAACGGCAATGTTATAGTATCTTTCATAGCTGACAAGAGTGCAACCACCATTTCAGCAGGCTGCACAGGATACACAGGTGCCACAATTTACACAGGCGGCGAACTGTCCGGTTCAACATACTTCCAGACAATTGACAATACTCAGCTGGCTGCATACGGCGGCACACTGGTTGGCGGAACTGCGGCAGGTGCGTCTTCCTCAAACCCCACTAATCCCTGGGGCTGATAAACAAATTTATTCTTTTTCCTTCTCTTTGATAAATGATATAAAGTGAAAAGACTCCCAAAGCGGGAGTCTTTTTGCTTTCCGTGATAAAATATATTTTGTGTATTGACAACAGGTGTGAGATGTGGTACAATGAGTTCACAGAATTGTGGAAGAGATTCCAATTATATTTACTGACAGCGTAACCTTAAAAGACGCCTAAACAGCCTCTCCTGAAAGGAGAGGAGGACCGCTTTAGCGGTGGAGAGGTTAAAACCTCTAAATTAAAGTCAACTGAAAGATTTAGGTTTTTAAACCCTCCCACCACCTTCGGTGGTCCGTCCCTCCCTTTCAGGGAGGGCATTATCGGCGTCCCTTTAGGGAAGCTGACTGAAGGGTTTAAAAACACAATTCTGATTATAACAAGAACTGAGGTGGAAAGATGCGTATAGTTTCCTGCTAACATTTAATCGGGTATATAAAGAAATGGCTGTAGTACAGTCTGCTTTTGTGTACCCTGCAGGAAATATTACGGTCTTTTCACATAATATACCACTTCTCTGAGGACAGGTGTTTTGTGCTGTCTTTAAGGAGCCTTCTGATTGTGAGCCGCAGTATATTCCTGCGGCTATTTTTATTGCTCAGGAGGTTTTATTATGTCTGTTATAAACGTTGAAAATCTGACCTTCGCCTATGAGGGAAGTGCAGATAATATTTTTGAAAATGTAAGCTTTTCCATAGATACCGACTGGAAGCTTGGATTCACCGGAAGAAACGGCAGAGGAAAAACTACCTTTATGAAGCTTCTCATGGGAAAATATGAGTACAGCGGCAAAATTACCTCAAATGCCCGGTTTGAATATTTTCCTTTTGAGGTTTCTGATGAAAATTCACTGGTAATTTACCTTGCAGAGGAGATATGTCCGGAGGCTGAAGGCTGGGAGCTTGCAAGGGAGCTGTCCCTTTTGCAGGTTAAGGATGATGTGCTGTACCGTCCTTTTGCAGAGCTTTCCGGCGGTGAGAAAACAAAGGTCATGCTGGCAATGCTCTTCCTCAGAGAAAACTGCTTTCTGCTGATTGACGAGCCTACGAATCACCTTGATATGAAGGGACGTGAAATTGTAAGCCGTTATCTGAAACGCAAAAAGGGATTTATACTTGTTTCCCATGACCGTGCTGTCCTTGATGAGTGCATTGACCATGTGCTTTCAATCAACAGGACAAATATTGAAATAGAACAGGGCAATTATTCTTCATGGGAACATAACAAGGCAGCAAGGGATAATTTTGAAGCTGTGCAGAATGAAAGACTGAAAAAGGAAATCAGAAATCTGGAAATTGCCGCCCGCCGTGCCGCCCTGCATTCCGACAGAATAGAGAGTACAAAAATCGGATTTGACCCTGTGAAAACGGAGAAATCCATATCAAGACGTCCTTCCGTTGCCAGAAAATCAAAAAAGCTGATGAACCGTTCCAAGGCAATGGAAACAAGAATTGAAGCGGACATTGAAAAGAAATCAGGACTTCTCAGGAATATTGAAACAACTGCTCCGCTTAAACTGCCTGTTCTTAAATTCCACAGCACAAGGCTTTTAAGCCTTAAAAATGTTTCCATATGCTATGATAAAAAAGCCGTGTGCAGTGATGTATCCTTTGATATTGAAGAGGGCGATATAGTTGCCCTTTCCGGAAAAAACGGCTGCGGAAAAACCAGCCTTCTGAGGCTCATTTGCGGAGAAGATATTCCTCACACAGGCGAAGTCATCATGAACCGTCAGCTTAAAATATCACGCATTTCCCAGGATTTTTCGGGACTTTCCGGGAATCTTTCAGATTATGCCGTCCTTAATGGCATTGACGAGAGCCTTTTCAAGGCAATACTCCGGAAGCTGATTTTTCAAGAGAGCAGTTTGAAAAGGACATTTCCGATTTCAGCGACGGTCAGAAAAAGAAGGTTATGATCGCCGCAAGTCTTTGCACTCCTGCACATCTTTATATCTGGGACGAACCTCTCAATTATCTCGATGTGTATTCAAGAAAACAGCTTGAAGAGCTGATATCCTCCTGCAGGGTTTCCATGCTTTTTGCAGAGCATGACCGCACCTTCTGCCAGGCTGTGAATGCAAGTTATTATTATATGTGACGATACAGAAAAAAGGCGTATGATTTTCACATACGCCTGTTTTTTCTTTTTTGATGTAATCACTTTCCCACGCAGAACCTGGAAAATACGTCCTCTACCACCTTTTCAGACACTCTTTCACCTGTAAGGCTCATGAGATTATCTGCCGCATCGTCCAGGAGGACTGTTACTGCGTCAAGGTTTATTCCCATTTCCAGTGCTTCCATTGCTTCCTCTATCAGACCTTCCGCCGCCCTTGCACAGCCAAGCTGACGTTCATTTGCAAGTATTCCCATTTCCGGCGTTACCTCGCCCTTGTAGAACATATCCTCTATGGCTTCATGCAACTCCTCAAGTCCTGTGCCTTCCTTTGCGGACATTCCTATACATCTTTCAAATTTACAGCCAAGACTCTCTCTCAGGTCATTTTCACTTATCCTGTCAAGCTTATTTATAACCGCAATGGTTCTCTTTCCCTGAAGACGCTCTAAAAGCTCCCTGTCCTCGTCACAAAGCGGCTCTGTTCCGTCAAATACTGCCAGTACAAGGTCTGCTCTTTCAAGGCGTTCCTTTGCAATATTCACGCCTATCTGCTCAATTACATCCTCAGTTTCCCTCAGTCCTGCCGTATCCCACAGACGAAGGGTCACATCGCCCAGTCTTATTCTCTCTTCAACCACATCTCTGGTGGTGCCTGCGATATCCGTTACTATGCTTCTTTCGCAGCCGCTGAGAAGATTGAAAAGGGTGGATTTGCCCACATTGGGTCTGCCTATTATTACAGCTGATACGCCATCTTTTATGATTCTGCCGTAATCTCCTGTGCATATGGTTTCAAGAAGCTCCTGTTTTATGTCTTCAAGGCTTGCTTTCAGAGCTTCCGGTTCCACCTCCGGTATATCGTCCTCCGGGTAATCCGCCCATGCCGCCAGTGCCCCCAGTACATTTACGATCTTGTCTGTAATGCTCCTTATTCTTCTGAAAACTGCGCCCTCCTGCATGGATCTGGCGAATTTAAGCTCTCTCTCCGAATCTGCGGATATAATATCCATTACCGCTTCTGCTTCTGTAAGGGATTTTTTGCCGTTTAAGAAGGCTCTCTTTGTAAATTCACCGGCTTCCGCAGGAATTGCTCCTGCTTCTATGGCGGCTCTGAGTGTTCCACGTGAAACATATATTCCTCCGTGGCAGGATATTTCCGCAATGTCTTCTCCTGTATAGCTTTTAGGTCCTCTGAATACTGTCAGAACGCCCTCGTCTATTATCTCGCCGCCCTTTACAGAATGTCCGTAGGCACAGGTATAGCCTTTCATTTCAGAGGGCAGTTTTCCCGAAGAGGTGCGGAAGATTTTATCGGCAATTTCCAGCGCCCTTTCTCCGGATATTCTTATAACTGCAATTCCGCCCTCTGCATGAGGCGTGGATATTGCCGCAATGGTTGTACCGTTCATATTTTTCTCCTTAACTTGAATTTAAGGTTTTTGTCCTAACCCCTCCACCGCTAAAGCGGTCCTCCCCCCCTTTCAGGGGAGGCTTTTGTCAGTATTTTTCAAAACTGTCTGAATTTCACTTATTACTAAGAATGCAAATCAATGGCAGAGTGGTTAAAACAACGGGCTGTTGAAGTATTTTACACTGCAACAGCCCATTCTTTACGCCTTATAATTCAATTTTTCCGTAAAGACCTGTGGTAAATTCATCCTCGGGTCTTGGCTTCTTGTAATCCTTTTCAAAGCTTGTCTTCATATTGTCAA
>JBJERG010000212.1:0-16758 GCA_051882155.1 Ruminococcus sp. | reverse complement strand
TCCTCGGGTCTTGGCTTCTTGTAATCCTTTTCAAAGCTTGTCTTCATATTGTCAAGACTGCTGGGCTTGAAATCCTCCGGACGCTTTTCACGATAAGGCTTTTTGCCGCCGTTTTTGCGGTTTCTGCGGTTCTGTCCGCCGGGTACTGCCACTACCACCTTACGGTACGGGTCTTCTCCCACGCTGTGGCTCACAACGCCCTCGATCTCTGCTATCTTTGAATGGATTATTCTTCTCTCATAGGGATTCATAGGCTCCAGTGTTGTGGATCTGCCGCTTCTGAGAACGTTTTTAGCGATCTTCTCTGCCAGCTGTTCCAGGGTCTTGCGGCGCTTTACTCTGTAGCCGTTGCTGTCAAGCATGATTCTGCTGTATTCTTCCTTGCCTCTGTTTGCAATAATGCTTGCCAGATACTGGATAGAATCAAGAGTTTCTCCTCTTCTGCCGATAATTGTACCACTCTTGTTATCGCTTGTAACATTCATCAGAATGCCGTTTTCAAGCTTTGATACGGTTACATTTACTTCAATTCCCATCTTTTCATAGATAGAAATAATGTAACTTCTTGCACTTTTCAGATTATCTGATATTTCTTCCTCAGAAAGCTCCACTGCGGCAGCTGCTGCCTCCTCTGTAAGCTCCTCATCAGATGTATTTTCCTCCGGCTTTTCTGTTTTCTTTTCTTCCGGTGCTTCAGAAGAAACCTTCTTTTTTTCAAATACATCCGGCATATCAACGATAGGCGGAGCTGCGTCTGCTCTCTTTGCAGGTGCTGCTGTCTTGGGAGCTACAGCTTCCTCGTAGATAGCCTCAACCTTCATCTTGCCGAAAAATCCCTTCTTCTCCTCCAGTACTCTGAATACTATGAGATCCTCAGATACGCCGAACTGTTCCGCAGCAAGCTTCTTAGCCTGTTCCATTTTCTTTACAACAAAAATCTCAGTCATTTGTATTCACCCTTTCATTATTCATCATCTGAATATTCTTCGCCGTATTTCTCAGCCATACGCCTTCTTGCTTCCTTTATACGCTGGCTTTCATACTGGCTCTTTTCCTTCTTTGACATACTGTCAGTATACGCATCTCTCAGTGATGTACCCGCAGCATTTACCTGATTCTGAGCTTCCATCATTCTCTGAGTAAAGCTCTTTTTACCGTTTGCATACTTTGCCTTGTTCTTTTTATTGTCCTTCTCGCAGATGACCTCAACTCTTTCCGGAGTGAAGTATTTGTTAAGACCTATCTGTATAAGCAGTGATACCAGTGAGGAGCAAGCCCAGTAGAAGCCTACGCCGGCAGGTACGTTGAATGCAAACCATATGGAGAATATGGGCATACCGTAAAGCATGATGTTCATGCAGCCCATGTTCGGCTGATCCGGATTTTTCTTCTTGTTTACGATCTGTGAGTAAATGGTCATTACAAGCTGGAGGATACCGGATACAAATGGTATGCACCACAGTCCGAAGTCACTGGGTTTGCTTATATCCGGTGTAGCACCCAGGTCTATCCCTAAGAACTTGAAATTATCAAGGAATTCTCCAACCTCTCCGTTATCGAAGCCTGCAACATTGAACAGTCCGGGATCCTGTCTGAATGCCTCCATTACATAAAGCTCTTCACGGAGGTCACCGCTCTTGAACTTCTGTCCGATTGCCGGGAACTGGTCAATTACCATATTTACCACATTATCAATTAAATCTCCGCTGTAGCCCAGTACATGGGTGAGAGGCTTGTACACTACGGCAAGTATACCAAACAGAAGGAAGAACTGAAGGAACATGGGAAGACATGAGGCACCGGGATTTACTCCCTCTTCCTGATAAAGTGCCATCTGTGCTTCCTGAAGCTTCTGAGGATCCTTCTGGTATTTCTGTCTTAAAGCTTTAAGCTTCGGATTGAGCCGCTGCATTTTGGCAGAGCTTTTCTGTGTTTTATAGTTTATAGGGAACAGAAGCAGCTTTGAGAAAATTGTAAACAGAATAATAGCCACACCGTAATTCTGCACCAGATTGTAAATAAAGCGCATTACGTACCCGAATGGTACGCCGAGAACGTCATACAAAAAATTCATAAGCTATTTTTTCCTTTCCGGGAATAAATTAATACGGAATCATCTCCCGGCACAGTATATTTCTTTTTTCTTATAATACCCGGAAATTCCTCCGGTACGTAATCAACCCCGCCTATATTCCAGGGATGACAGCGCAGAAGCCTTTTCACAGCAAGGTATGTCCCTCTGAAAGCTCCGAAACGCTTCACTGCTGTTACTGCATAATTCGAACAGGTGGGATAAAAACGGCAGCAGGGCGGTTTAAGCGGCGATATGCACTTCTGATAGAATTTTATCAGAAGCAGTACAAGATACCTCATCTTGTCTTTCCTCCCTGTTCATCAAGGCATTTTTTTATCCTTCTGAGTCCCTGTCCCTTAAGATACTGTGCCAGCTCCGTTGAACGGATGCTGCATATTGCTGCTCTTGCTACTATAACCATATCTATTCCGTCGGGAAGCATCTCCTCAGCTTCTCTGTATGCGGCTCTTATTACTCTCTTTGCACGGTTTCTCTGTACTGCTCCGCCGACCTTCTTGCCGGCTGTTATTCCAAGTCTTCTGTAATTCAGTCTGTTCCTGCGTACATAGATAACCACATATGGCGATACTATTGCCTTGCCCCGCTGATAAAGCATCAAAAAATCCTTATTGCGTGTAAGAGTTGCCGTTTGCAGCATAATTACCTCCGTTTCTCTGGAAGTTTTCCTCCTAAAACAAAAAGACCACAAAAAAATTTGTGGTCTGACTCGTTAGTGGCTAAGTCTTGCTCTGCCCTTGGCTCTTCTACGAGCTAAAACCTTTCTTCCGTTCGAGGTTGCCATTCTCTTCATGAAGCCGTGTTCCTTTTTTCTGTGCAGCTTCTTCGGCTGATAAGTTCTTTTCATTTTCTGTTCTCCTCCTCTCGGCTCTTGATGTTTTTCAAGGCTCTTTCGATGAGTTTGCATTTAACACCCACCGGCTTCAAAGACCTTTTCCACAATATTATAACTCATTTTAATTCCCTTGTCAAGGGTTTTTTCTCTTTTTATGCGGTTTTTTTCATTTTTTCTGCATTCCTCCTTTTTCCATGTTATGCCTGTCTGTATCCGCCGCCCGTTTATCTTCATTATATACCGCCGATTCCCTCCTCCATTTATAGCTAAATAATGCAAAAAGCTTTAACTTTCAACAAAAAATGTTGAAAAATAAATTAAAACCTCTTGCATTCATTGAAAAAATATGCTATACTATTATTAAGAGTAATATCATGAAAATCATGAAGGCTGCATTCATAGCTCTAAATGTAATGCAGCTTTTTACGGCTTGATCTACATACTCACTTTATCAGCAGTTTTCCTGCTGTACACTAATATAATGACAATATTTATTTTTAAAGGAGACGAAGCATATGAATTCTTTTGAAGATGTCTTTGCCCGTGTAAAAGAGTACTGCCTCAAGGAAGGCGGTCTGTCGGAGGTGGCTGTAAAGCTCTGGATAGGCTCCCTCCAGCCTCTCAGTCTTAGCGGCAGTGTGGCAGCCTTTACCGTGCAGTCCGACTTCCAGCGCAATATCGTTCTGCAGAATTATGAAGAGCTTCTCAAGGAGGCCTTCGAAAACATTCTCGGTTTCCCTGTGGAGATAGTTATACAGGTGGTGGAGCCTGATGACGATTATCCTACCATGCGTGACTCATCTCCGAGAAATGCTGATGAGATCGATCAGCGTCACGCTTCACTGGAAAAATCCCTTGAAAGTGCAAAGTATGAGTACACCTTCTCTACATTTATAGTAGGTCGTTCAAATGAGTTTGCCTACGCTGCCTGTACAGCCGTTGCAAAGGAACCAGGCAAGAACTATAACCCTCTCTTTATATACGGTCCCTCAGGACTGGGCAAGACCCACCTTATGCACGCCATTGCCCATGAGGTAAAGCAGAATTATCCTGATTACAACATTATTTATGTTACAAGCGAGGAATTCGGAAACGACCTTATCAGAGGCATTAACGAAAACAACATGGTAAGCTTCCATGACAAGTACCGCAGTGCAGACCTGCTGCTGATCGACGATATCCAGTTCTTCAGCAACAAGGACCGTATGCAGGAGGAATTTTTCCATACCTTCAATAAGCTCCACGCTGAGGGCAAGCAGATCGTTATCACATCAGACAAGCCGCCGAAGGAGCTGAAAACTCTGGAAGAAAGAATCCGCACCCGTTTTGAATGGGGCCTTATTACCGACATTTCCATTCCGGACTTTGAAACAAGAATTGCCATTATCCGCCGCAAGGCAGAGCTTCTGGATCTTGTTATTCCGGATGATGTTGCAGAATTTATTGCAAACAGACTGAAATCAAACATTCGTCAGCTTGAAGGGGCTGTTAAAAAGCTCAAAGCCCTTAAGCATCTGGCAGGTTCACCGCCCTCAATTTCCATGGCACAGAGCGTTATCAAGGATATTCTCAATGACGATCAGCCTATCCCGATCACTGTGGAGAAGATCATTGTTGAGGTGGCTGATGTTTACGGCGTTACTCCCGATGAGATCCGCAGCAGCAAGCGTTCAAGCCAGATATCCACTGCCCGGAAGGTGGCTGTTTATGTTGTCCGTGAGATAACTCAGATGCCTTTGCAGTCAATTGGCACGGAGTTCGGCGGAAGAGATCATTCCACTATCGTTTACGCTATCAATAATATCGAAGCCGGCATGAAGCGTGATGAAAATCTCAGACAGCTGGTGAATGATATCATCAAAAATATCCGTGACAAGAGCCGCATATAACCTGTTTTAACAGATAAAAAGGCTCTTTCCACAGGTTATAAACCTGTTTCCACAGGGTTTTCAACAGAGTGTTGAAACTGTGGTTGAAAGAAAATATCTCCATATATCGTGACAAGCTGCTGCCGCTTCGGGCGTGGCTTGTCACTGTTCAACATTTTACACGAAATCCGATTTCCACTTTTCCTGCCGGACTTCTGCCGGCGGGTGATTTTTTCCACGGTTTTTTAAACATTCCTTCCACTTCAACTCCACATTTATTCCACTTTTCAAAATGAAAACTGAGTTTCAACTTTTCCGAAAATTTTCAAGATTACTCATTTTGAAAAATATCCCTGTATTTGCGTGGATATTGCTGCCTTTCAACATTTTCAACCCCTCTACTACTACTACTAAATTTTATTCTTCTTTTTATTCTTTTTTTTATCGCAGCAAAGCTGCGGCTGATAAGGGTTGTGTTGAAAATGCGGTTACGGGTTCAAACCCTTCAGTCTTGCCTTCGGCAAGCCAGCTTCCCTTTCAGGGACGCCTTTTGACGGTTGAATTTATGCTATTTCTCTGAATTTTGGTTAAAGTGAAATTTTGCGGAGATACAGCCCTCCCTGAAAGGGAGGGGCGGACCACCGAAGGTGGTGGGAGGGTTTTAACACTTAAATCTTTCAGTTGACTTTAAAATTTTGGTATTTAACCTCTCCACCGCTAAAGCGGTCCCCCTCTCCTTTCAGGAGAGGCTAATTCCTTTAAACACAGAAAGGATATTAACTTTATGATGAAATTTATCTGCGATAAGCAGTCCCTTTATGACGCTGTTGCCCATGTTTCAAAGGGTATTGCACAGCGTTCAACAATTGCCGCCCTGGAGGGCATCAAAGTAAGACTCAGCCAGGATAACCTTGAACTGACAGGCTATGACCTGGAATTCGGCATTCAGAAGAATCTTGATGTTGAAACTGAGGACTGCGGCGAATTTGTTATTAATGCACGACTCCTCAGCGAGGCTGTAAGACGTATGTCCGGTCAGCTGGTTCGCTTTGAGATCGACGATAACCTCAATGTAAGTATGTACTGTGAAGCCACTGAGTTCCATATATCTGCAATGTCTGCTGAGGAATATCCTGCACTTCCGGATATGAATATGGAAGAAGGTCTGCATATAGACCAGGTGGTGCTTAAATCCATGGTAAACCAGACAAGCTATGCTACCTGTCTTAATGAAGCAAAGCCTGTTCTTACCGGCGAACTTTTCGAGGTAAGGGATAATCTGCTGAGCGTTGTGGCTATTGACGGTTTCAGACTGGCTATACGCAATGAAAATGTTGATGCCAGAAAATCCATGCAGTTTGTTGTTCCCAAGAGAACTGTTACTGAGGTTGCAAATATGCTTAAGGATGACGCTGAGGAGCAGTGTATCATCTCTGTAAGCAGAAGCCATATTATTTTTGAGTTCGAGGGTTACATTGTATTCTCAAGGCTTCTGGAAGGCGAATTCCACAACTACAGAAGCAGCATTCCTTCTTCCTTTGAAACTGAGGTCATTGTAAACACCAGCGACCTTACAAGATGCCTTGAAAGATGTTCTCTGCTTATTAACAGCAAATTCAACGCTCCCATACGCTGCACCTTCAGCAGCGGAAGCCTTAATGTACGCTGCAAAACCGGCATTGGTGAGATAAATGATACAATTCCCGTTAAAACAAGCGGTCCTGATGTAAAAATTGGTCTGAATAACCGTTTTATGCTGGAGGCTGTACGTGCTGCTGACTGCGATTCTGTAAAGATCCAGATGTCCGGCGGCAAAAGGGTTGTGAAGATCGTTCCCATGCAGGGTGAGAGCTTTGTTTTCCTGCTTATGCCTATTCAGCTTAAGGATTGAGGTTTGCTATGAATGAAACTATTGCTATAAGAACTGAATTTATAAAGCTGGACGCTCTTCTGAAATATGCAGGAGTATGCGAAACAGGCGGACTTGCCAAGGAAGCTGTACAGAATGGTGAGGTTTCCGTAAACGGCGAGGTCTGCACCATGAGAGGAAAAAAGATACGTCCCGGCGACAGGGTCACTATTGACGATATAACGCTTTTAATTGAAGCTTATAAGGCATGAGGCTCACGAAAATAAAGCTTGACGGCTTCAAGAATCTCCGTGACATTGAGTTTCTGCCGGACAAAGGATATAACGTTATCTCCGGTGAAAACGCCCAGGGCAAGACTAATCTTCTTGAAGCACTGTGGCTTTTTACAGGCTGCAGGAGTTTCAGAAAGACCAGGGAAAGGGATTATCTCAGCTTTTCCGGCTGTCCTATGAAGGCGGAGGTAATGTTCCATGACGGAAGGCGTGAACAGAAGCTCCTTTGTGAGATGTCGCCGAAATCCAGGGAAAAGAAGATAACCATAAACGGAATTCCCGTAAGGCAGACAAGCAGGCTTTTTGAGATATATCATTGTGTGGCATTTACTCCCGATGATACGGAGCTTATTACAGGCGGTCCTGAGGTTCGCAGAAGCTTTCTTGACCTTTGTTTTTCCCAGCTTCACAGACGTGGAGTAGCTGCTGTAAGGCGTTATCAGCTTATATTATCCCAGAGAAATGCTGTACTTAAACAGCGTTTGCCTTCGGCTCAGACTGAAGCTGTTCTTGACATATGGGACAGGCAGCTTGCTTCTGTGGGAACATATATATCCCTCAGAAGACAGTCATATACAGGCAGGCTTTTAGAGGTATGCGGAAGTCTTTACGGAAGGATATCTTCCGGTACGGAGAAAATAGGCATAAATTACAGGAGCCAGATTTTCGGTAAAAATCCTTCCTTTGTGCCGGATAATACCGGAGATTACGAGAATATGTATTATGAAAGGCTCAGATCATCGAGAGAACAGGACAGAGAGCTTGGATTTACCACCTGCGGAGTTCACAGAGATGATACGGAGCTGCTTATAAATGATGTGAGCGCAAGGGAATTCGGTTCACAGGGACAGAAGAAGAGCCTTGCCCTTGCTCTGAAGCTTTCCCAGGCTCAGCTTTACGGCTCTGCTAAAAATGAATCGCCCATTGTTCTCCTTGATGATGTTATGGGCGAACTTGACCGGAGCCGCCAGGAGGTAGTTTACACCATTGTTAAAAATATGCAGGTTTTCATTACCACCTGCCATGACGAGGTGTTGATTACTGAGCCGGAGGGTCTGCGTATTGTGTTGAAAGACGGACGCATAATTTCATAATTCCGGCTGATTATTTGCTGTATTATGTGAAAAATCTGCTTTTCAACAGAGTGTTGAAAAGCGTGTGGAAAGACTGTATAGTGTTGTGGAGAATTAACCCCTCAGTCACGGTTTAGCTGTGAAACCCCTCAGTCTTGCCTTCGGCAAGCCAGCTCCCCTTTCAGGGGCGCCTTTTGGCGGCTGCATTTATGCTATTGATTTAAATTGTGGTTAAAGTGAAATTCAGCGGATAAATAGGCTCTCCTGAAAGGAGAGCTGTCAGCGGAGCTGACTGAGAGGTTATATTCAAAAATCTTTTGGTTGACTTTAATTCTGAGGTTTTAACCCCTCAGTCTTGCCTTCGGCAAGCCAGCTCCCCTTTCAGGGGCGCCCTAAGAGGAAAATTACTATACATCTAAAACTTATATAGGAGGAAAAATACATGATAGATGAACAGAAGCCTCTGTCTGAGAGCTATGATGAAAATCAGATACAGGTTCTCGAAGGCCTTGAGGCTGTCCGGAAACGCCCGGGTATGTATATCGGTTCTACAGGACCTAAGGGTCTGCATCATCTTGTTTATGAGATAGTGGATAACTCTATTGATGAGGCTCTTGCCGGATTCTGTACTGAAATTAATATCGAGATCCTGCCCGGTGATGTTATCCGTGTTTCTGATAACGGAAGAGGTATTCCTGTTGGTATTCACCCTAAGGAAGGAATTTCTGCCGCTACTGTTGTTTATACCGTTCTCCATGCAGGCGGTAAATTCGGCGGCGGCGGATATAAGGTTTCCGGCGGTCTGCACGGCGTTGGAGCTTCCGTTGTAAATGCCCTCTCTGAATGGCTGGAGCTTACTGTAAAGGACGGCAAGCACGTTCACTTCCAGCGTTTTGAGAGAGGAAATTATTCTGAGGAACTGAAAATTATCGGCGAAACCCATGAAAACGGCACCTCCGTTATGTTCAAGGCTGACCCGGAAATTTTTGAAAGCACTGTTTATGATTATGAAGTGCTTCTCAAGCGTCTTCGTGAACAGGCTTTCCTTAATGCGGGAATAAGAATCATTTTCTCCGACAAGAGAAATCATTCTTCCATTATAACGGAGGAGCTTTACTATGAAGGCGGTATTCGTCATTTTGTGGAGCATCTCCACAAGGTAAGAGGCGTTGCGCCATTGTCTGATGATGTTATTTATTTCTCCGGTATGGACGGCGATTCATTCGGTGAGATTGCCATGCAGTACAATGACAGCTACAATGAGCTTATACTTTCCTTTGCAAATAATATTCACACCGGCGATGGCGGTACTCATGAGGTTGGCTTCAAGAATGCTCTTACAAAGGTTATCAATGAATACGGCAGGAAGATGAATCTCCTTAAAGACGGAGTGAAGCTTTTAGGTGATGATGTTCGTGAGGGTCTGACGGCTGTTATTTCTGTAAAGCTGACTGAATGTGAATTTGAGGGTCAGACCAAGGGAAGACTTGGCAATCCTCAGGTGAAGCCTTTCATTGAAAAGCTGGTTTATGAAAAGCTGATGGATTATCTGGACGAGAATCCAGAGGTGGCAAGAGGAATTTTCGAGAAGAGCCTTTCTGCACAGAAGGCACGTGAAGCGGCTAAGAAGGCAAGAGATCTTACAAGACGTAAATCTGCCATGGAAAGCGCAAGCCTTCCGGGAAAGCTGGCTGACTGCTCTGAAAAGGGCGTTGACGGTACTGAGCTTTACATCGTGGAGGGTGACTCTGCGGGCGGTTCTGCCAAGGAGGGACGTGACAGACGTTATCAGGCGATTCTCCCTCTCTGGGGCAAGATGCTGAACGTTGAAAAGGCTCGTATTGACAAGGTTTACGGCAATGAAAAGCTGATGCCTGTGGTTACGGCTCTGGGTACTTCCATTGGTGAGGATTTTGATATCTCCAAGCTTCGCTACGGCAAAATTATCATTATGGCGGATGCCGATGTAGACGGTTCCCATATCAGAACTCTGCTGCTGACATTCTTCTTCCGCTTTATGCGTCCGCTTATTACTAACGGCAACATTTACCTTGCACAGCCTCCGCTTTTCAAGGTTTCAAAGGGCAAGAAATTCAAATATGCCTTTGATGAGGCTGAGCGTGACAGGTTCATTGCGGAATTCCAGAACGCTGACAAGAGCAATGCTAAAATTGAAGTACAGCGTTACAAGGGTCTTGGTGAAATGAGCTCACAGCAGCTGTGGGATACCACTATGAATCCGGAAACACGTTCTATGATTCGTGTGGAACTGGAGGACGCTGAACGTGCTGATGAGGTGTTCACAATTCTCATGGGCGATAAGGTTGCTCCAAGACGTGAATTTATTGAAACAAATGCACGATACGTTCAGAATCTGGATATATAAGGCAACACCCCACAAAGAATGCATGACGGCTCTGCACGTAATCTGCTTGCAGCTTTTCCTTCATATTTCACCAAAAGCCTCGTGAATACACAAAGTACTTGTGCCCCTTGTGGGTATTCACTGCGTTTTTGGTTTCATCTGAAAAAAAATCTGACTGCGCATCTTACGCACAGTCTTTGTGCGGTATTACCTTAACAACAAAGGAGTGATGATATGACGGATAATCCGGATAACATGAACACTGAAAATATTACGGAAGAGGAAACAGTCGATTCTGCTTATGAAAATACTGAGGCAGATACAGATATTTCAGAGTATAATGAGGAAGGCAGTTCTCAGGGAGATAAAATTATTCCCGATACTGCTCCTTATCAGATAAATTACGATACCTACAGTGATGCTTACAGGTGTTATCAGAAGCTTTTTGTTTTCCCGAAAAACAGAATTATGCAGCTGATCCTGCTGATACTTGCGGTTGATTTCGGCTGCCACGGCGCTGTTGATCCGGATAATACTCTTGCTTTTTTACTGCTTGCCCTTTGTGTGGCTCTCATCTTCGTTCTGTGGTATAATCCCAGAAGAATGAGAAGAAGCGTTATTGATGTTATACGGGAAATTGAGAGCGATGAGTATATTTTTTCCATGGATGACCGGAAAATGACTTTCCGCACTGTTCCTCCGGAATATACCCAGGACGTTCCCGATGATGAGTTATCTGATAATCCTCCCACTGAGATCTATTACGGAAAGGATATTCGTGTTATCGAAAAATACGAGTTCTTCCTTATCTGCCGGGGCAAGCAGGTTTTCTTTGTCCTGCCAAAGTATGCACTGTATGATAATCAGGCGGAAATTATTCGTTCTGTTTTTGAAGAAAAATTAGGCAAGCGTTTCCGCTGCAAATTTTAAAGGTGAATTTACATGAGTGAAAATAATGAAAACATGGATAATAAACTGGAGAATCGTGACGGGAAGATCGTCCCTATTGAAATAAGCACCGAGGTTCAGCAGTCATTCCTGCAGTACGCTATGTCGGTTATTGTTTCAAGAGCGCTTCCCGATGTGCGTGACGGTCTGAAACCTGTTCACAGGCGTATTCTCTATACAATGTACGAAAAAAATCTTACCCCGGACAAGGCGTACCATAAGTGTGCAGATACTGTCGGTTCTGTGCTGGGTAGTTATCACCCTCACGGTGACGCTTCCGTTTATGACGCTCTTGTTCGTCTGGCTCAGCCCTTCTCTATGCGTTATATGCTGGTTGACGGTCAGGGTAACTTCGGTTCTGTAGACGGTGACCCGCCTGCTGCTTACCGTTATACTGAGGCAAGAATGTCCAAGATTTCCCTTGAAATGCTTACTGACATTCAGAAGGAAACTGTTCCCTTTACTCCAAACTATGACGAAAGACTTATGGAGCCGGCGGTTTTACCCTCACGTTACCCGAATCTCCTTGTAAACGGCTCTGTGGGCATTGCTGTTGGTATGGCTACAAATATCCCTCCGCATAATCTGGGAGAGGTTGTAGAGGGTCTGGAGCTGCTTATGGACGAGCCGGACTGCACCATAGAAGACCTTATGGAAAAGATAAAGGGTCCTGACTTCCCGACGGGCGGTATTATCATGGGCAAGGCTGGCATTCGTGCGGCTTACAACACCGGAAGAGGAAAGATAACCCTCAGAAGCAAGGTGGATTTTGAAAAGGTACGTGGCAGGGACGCTATTATTGTTACTGAGATACCTTATATGGTAAACAAGGCACGTCTGGTTGAGAGCATTGCTCAGCTTGCAAAGGACAAGCGTGTTGAGGGTATTGCTCACATTCAGGACGAGTCAAGCCGTGAGGGTATGCGTATTGTAATTGAGCTGAAAAAGGACACAAATGCTGAGATAGTTCTCAACAAGCTTTACAGCTACACACAGCTTCAGGACACTGTTGGCGTTATCATGCTGGCTCTGGTAAACGGTGAGCCTAAGATTCTTTCCATAAAGCAGATGCTGGAGCATTATCTTAACTTCCAGATAGAAGTCATTACAAACCGCACTAAATTTGACCTGGCAAAGGCTAAAAAGAGGGCTCATATTTTACAGGGCTTTGTGGTTGCCATTGACTTTATTGACGAGGTTATAAATATTCTCCGTACAAGCAAGACTATTCCCGAGGGTAAACAGCGTCTTATTGAGCGTTTCAAGGACACGGATATGTCTGATCTTCTTGACCGCACTGAATATGACATGACAGGTTATCAGCTGGAGGCGCAGGTTGGACTTACTGAGGAACAGGCTGACGCTATTGTTCAGATGCGTCTGGGCGCACTTACAGGAATGGAGCGTAAGAGGCTGACTGATGAGCTTTATGAGATAACAAAGAAGATTGCTGAACTGCTTGCTATTCTTGGGGATGAAAAGCTTGTAAAGGATATTATCCGCACTGACCTTCGGGAGATCGCACGGAAATTCTCTGACCCACGCCGCACTATGATTGAAAATGTATGCGGTGAGGTTGAGATTGAAGACCTTATTCCTGTTACAGAATGCGTTGTTACCTACACCAACGGCGGTTATATGAAGCGTATGCCTGTTGAGGCTTACAAGCTTCAGCGCAGAGGAGGAAGAGGCGTCAACGGCATGAAGCAGCGTGCTGAGGATTTTGTAAGCGAAATGTTTATCAGCTCCTCCCATGACCACATTATGTTTATCAGCAACAAAGGCATTATGCACAAGCTGAAATGCTATGAGATTCCAGAAGGCGGCAAGACTTCAAAGGGTCTTAACATTGTAAATCTCATTACCATGGGTGAAGATGAGCATATTGCTGCTATGCTGCATACCTCCGACTTTGAAGAGGGCAAGTATGTAAATATTGTTACCAAGAAGGGCAAGATAAAGCGTACTGAGCTTTCTGCTTATAAAAACGTTCGCAAAAACGGTCTTATTGCCATTGGTCTTGATGAAGGCGATGAGATTGCTGGTGTTCTTCTGACAGAAGGTGAGGATAATCTTTTCATTGCTACCAAAAATGGCATGATCCTTCGTACAAATGAAAATAACGTAAGACCTATGAGCAGAAGCGCTCACGGTGTTCGTGGTATATCTCTTCGTGAGGGTGATGAGGTTGTTGCAATTGCCCGTGAAATAGACAATGCAGAGCTTTTGACTATTACCACTCAGGGATACGGCAGAAGAAGTTCCGCAGATGAATACCGCATTCAGAACAGAGGCGGTTTCGGAATCAAGAACTACAATACTGACTCCGAACGTGGAGATGTCTGCGGTATACGTATGGTTGAAGCTTCTGAGGATATTATTCTTATTTCAAGCGACGGTGTTATAATTCGTGTGCGCTGTGAGGATATTCGTGTTATGGGCAGGACTGCCAAGGGTGTCCGCACCATGAAGGTGACTCCCGGCAATACGGTTGTGGCATTTACAAGCGCTCCTCATGATGATTCCGCTGAAACTGCTTCTGTTGAGGCTCCTTCTGATGATGATGATGCTTCTGCTGATTCGGATTCTGAAAATGATTAATATTATATTCCGGGTACCGGCGGCTTTATGCTGCCGAACCCGTTTTTTATGATTGTACTCGAATGACGAACAGTTTTTTCTGCTTTGGTGATTGAATTAATGTTTGCTTTTATTATTGCTGCACTTGTTTTTATTGCAGTTCTATTTATTTACTGTCTTATTGAAAGACAGCTTATCATTACCAGAAAACAGGATATTTATCTTGATTCTCTGCCCTCCTCTTTTGAAAATTTCAGAATTCTGCAGATCTCCGACCTTCATCACAGGGAATTCGGCAAGGGACAAAAGCGGATCATAAAGCGAGTCAGAAAAATAAAGCCTGATGCAATTTTCATTACCGGAGATCTTATTTCACGGGATATGCGTGATTTTTCTTCTGTCAGCAGGTTTTGCAGTCAGCTTTCCAGGGTGGCTCCTGTTTTCTTCTCCATGGGTAATCATGAGCTTGACCTTCCGGAAAAGGTTCGCATTACTTACTTTGAATGCCTGAGAAATTCCGGCGTTATTCTCCTTCTGAATAATGTTTATCATCTCAAAAAATGCGGTGATGTTATTGATATTATCGGCGCTTCACTTGATACCTCTGTGTACCGCAATGATGATTTCTCCTACAATGACCTTAATCCATATTCAAAAGAGGAGCTTGAAAAATTAATTGGTGTACGTAAACAGTGTACAGTTTTACTCGCTCACAATCCTCTGCTCTTTGACGCTTATGCTTCCTGGAATGCTGATCTTATCCTTTCCGGTCATGTTCATGGCGGTGTTATAAGACTGCCTTTCATTGGAGGACTTCTCTCTCCGGAACGCAGATTCTTTCCTGAATATACCCGTGGACTATATTCAAAGAATCATTCTCAGCTCTATGTTTCTGCCGGTCTGGGTAAGCTGAGATTCTTAAATCCGCCGGAAATCAATGTTATTTCCCTTCACAGGAAATCATGATTTCTTTTTTTACAATTCTATTCTCATATAGAATTGTTCCACGTGGAACATTATCAAGTTTGTATTCTGTTTTTTGTTTCTTTTTTAGTTCTTAAAAATGTTCCACGTGGAACAATTTTAGTTTAGACCCTTGTTTTATCTTTTCTCTCGAAATGTTCCACGTGGAACAATTTCACTTTAATCTTAACTGTTATTTTGATTTGATGCAGGAATGTTCCACGTGGAACATTCTGAAAAGTGTTTTATATTTTTGCTTTTATAGGAGTTGATTTTATGTACCATATGGGTGATTTTGATGTAGTCGTTATCGGTGCAGGCCATGCCGGTGTTGAAGCTGCCCTCGCCTCTGCAAGACTTGGCTGTAAAACTGCCCTTTTTACTATTTCACTTGATCAGATCGCTAATATGCCCTGCAACCCTTCTATAGGTGGTACTGCTAAGGGACACCTCGTGCGTGAAATTGACGCTCTCGGCGGTGAAATGGGTAAGGCTGCTGACGCCTGCTTTATTCAAAGCCGTATGCTTAATCGTGGCAAAGGTCCTGCTGTTTACAGCCTTCGTGTCCAGGCAGACAGAGTTAAATATCATAACTATATGAAAAAAATCTGCGAGCAGACGGATAATCTTTATATTAAACAGGCTGAAATTGCTGAGATAATAGTTGAAAATGGATGCGTAACAGGTGTTGTTACAACCCTGGGTGCAAAATATGATACCAAAGCTGCCATAATTGCAACAGGTACATATCTTAACGGTCGTATTCATATTGGCACTGTTTCCTATGAAAGCGGACCGGACAGCGCACTTCCAAGCCGTGAATTAGGCAAAAATATTATTGCCCTTGGTTTGCCTATAAGACGTTTTAAGACAGGTACGCCCTGTCGTGTTCACAGAAGAAGCATTGATTTTCTGCGTATGGAGGAACAGAAGGGTGACAGTGATATAGTTCCCTTTTCATTTGAAACATCATATGAGGGACTTGAAAACCAGGTTTCATGTTATATTACTTATACAAATCAGAAAACCCATGATATTATACGCAATAATCTTCATCGCTCACCAATGTTTACAGGTCAGATCGAAGGAATAGGTCCCAGATACTGTCCTTCTATTGAAACAAAAATTGTAAGATTTGCAGATAAAGAGCGTCATCAGCTTTTTGTTGAGCCAATGGGGCTTGATACTGATGAATTTTATTTGCAGGGAATGTCTACTTCTCTTCCGGAGGATGTTCAGCTGGAGTTTTTACAGACCATTCCGGGACTGGAAAATGTTGAAATAATGCGTCCTGCATATGCTATAGAATATGATTGTGTTGATCCCACGGCTCTCAGAGCAACCCTTGAAACAAAAAAAATAAGCGGCTTATACGGTGCAGGTCAGTTTAACGGAAGTTCAGGCTATGAAGAGGCTGCTGCTCAGGGTATTGTTGCAGGAATTAATGCAGCACTGAAGATTCTTGGAAAAGAACCTTTGATTCTTGACAGAGCAACTTCATATATTGGTACCCTTATTGATGATCTTGTTACAAAGGGCTGTGAAGATCCCTACAGAATGATGACATCAAGAAGCGAATATCGTCTGATTCTGCGTCAGGATAATGCCGATGAACGCCTTATGCCATTTGGTTACAAAGTCGGACTTCTTCCGGAGTACCGATACAAGGCTATGAAGAAAAAATATGAAGCTGTTGAAAATGAAAAGAAACGTGTTATGAAGAAAAATATGTCACCGGACGCCGATTTGAATGCTTTTCTTGAATCTATGAATACAGCACCTCTTTCAACAGGTTGTAAGCTTGCAGATCTTATCAGACGTCCTCAGCTTGGTTATGATATGCTGAAGCCATATGATGTTGAAAGACCTGATATTGATCCTGTTATTGGTCA
>JBJERG010000211.1:0-4210 GCA_051882155.1 Ruminococcus sp. | reverse complement strand
CCCTTGCCATAAGGCGGATCCAGAAATGCCATATTATAGATTTTTCTGTCAGTTTTTAAGAAATCCCTTCCGTCTGCCTGATAGCACATTGCCGCATTCTCAAGCCCCATGGCAGCTATGTTGCTGCGTGTAGCATTAAGTGATTTCGGAGATATATCTACAAACACTGCCTGCTGTGCGCCACGGCTCAGAGCTTCAATGCCCATTTGTCCGCTGCCTGAAAACAAATCAAGAACATTTGCTCCCTGCAAGTCAAACTGCACGGCAGAAAAGACAGCTTCTTTAACCTTATCTGTTGTAGGGCGTACATCAAAACCTTCCAGAGTCTGAAGCTTTCTTCCTTTTAATCTGCCTGCTATGACTCTCATTATTTTTTACACCTCATTTATATTTTTTGCATTCCCTTTTATTATACAGGAATTATGTCGTTTTGTCCAGAGTTTAAGCAAAAAAACGTGCTGTTTGTCGTTTTGCACAACAAACAGCAGCTACATTCATATATTCTGAACAGTTTCGTACAATCTTTCTCCTGTTTCGAGATTTACCCCGGCAACCTTCGCCAGTTCTTCCGGAGAAGCCTTCTTCATATTTTCCTTGGTTTTATAATAAATCAGAAGTTTCTGTGCTTTTTTCAGCCCTATTCCCTTAACTCCTGTAAGTTCCAGTTCGTATGAATTTTTTTTATGGCGTGAGTGCATATAGGATACAGCGAATCTATGCACCTCATCCTGTATTTGAGTAAGCATATTAAAGGCATTCCGATGCTGCGAAACTGCAATCTCACCGCCGTCTGCAGCAATAGCACGGGTTCTATGCTTATTATCCTTTACCATTCCAAACAGCGGAATGTCAAGATCAAGTTCTTCAAGCACAGGCTTTACTGCATTTACATGACCTACACCTCCGTCAAGAAGTATGAGGTCAGGTTTTCTGAGAAATCCTTCGTCACCCTCATTTTCAATTAAATGCGTAAATCTTCTTCTGATGGTTTCCTGCATACAGGCGTAATCATCAGGGCTGTTTTTTTCCGGGAAAGAAAATCTCTTGTATGCCTTTTTCAGAGGTCTGCCATTTTCAAAAACTATCATTCCTGCAACTATAGATGATGAAGAAAGGTTTGAAATATCATACGCTTCTATATAAAGCGGCGCCTTTTTAAGACCCAGGAGTGTACCGAGAGTTTCAAGCGCCTTGATTTCCTTGGCAGTTCTTCCCGCTTTAAGTGCAAGCTCTTCAGCGGCATTATTTTTTGAAAGCTCCATAAATCTTACAAGGGTACCTCTTTGAGGCATATGAATATGAACTCTTGTTCCTGCAAGGGATGAAAGCCATTTTTCCAGCATTTCTGCTTCCGGGATCTCAGTATCAACATATATATTTTTAGGTATATCACGTCTTCCGTGGTAATACTGCTCCATAAATGACTGTATAAGCTGAGAAGAATCATATTCTTCTTCATTGAAAAAGAAGGTCTGTTTATCATAAAGTCTTCTGCTGCGATAAATCAGTACAGATACGCACTGGCTTCCGCTGTTTTCTGCTGATGCGATCACATCGGCTTCATCAACATCCGAATCAAATATTTTTTGTGTTTCTCCAGCTTTTCTGATAGCATTTATTCTGTCGCGAAGAACTGCTGCACGTTCAAAGTCAAGTCTTTCCGCAGCCTCTTCCATCTGCTTTTCCATACGTTTTGCAGATTCCTCGCTGCCGCCTTTTATATATTCAACTGCCTGTGCAATTGTTTCAGTATATTCCCTGCGGCTTATCCTTCCACGGCAAACGCCGCTGCAAAGATTTATATGATAATTCAGACATGGTCGTCCTTTTCTGAAATCATCCGGAAACCTCTTATTGCAGGTCGGCAGACGAAATACACGGTTTACCTCCGCCACTGTTTCACGTGGAACAGTTCCACTCATATAAGGTCCCAGATATTCGCCCGGTTTTTCCTTATTTTTCTCTGAAGTAATACGTGGATAGGGTTCATCTGAAATACGGATATAACTGTATCCCTTATCATCTTTCAGCAGAATATTATACTTAGGCTGATGCTGCTTTATAAGGCTACATTCCAGTACCAAAGCCTCATATTCCGAATCAGTTACGATAAAATTATAGTCGTACACATTTGAAACCATGCTTGCTACTTTGGGAGTATGTTCTGCTTCTTCACGAAAATAGCTTGTAACACGATTTTTAAGGTTCTTTGCCTTGCCGATATATATTATCTCTCCAGACTTATTTTTCATAATATAAACACCCGGAGATGTTGTAAGCTTCGCTGTTTTCTCTCTGAGAAATGGTAAACGAACGTTCATATGCACCTCCGGGTGTTGTTTTTAATTATTATTCAATGCTTTTAATGCTCTCTGACCGATGTCTTTTCTGTAGTGGACATCTTTCCAGTTTATTGACTTTACGCCATTATATGCAATATCAAGTGCTTCATGAAGAGTTTCTGCTGTAGCAGTTACGCCAAGTACACGTCCTCCTGCATTCACCATTTCGCCCTTGTCACTTATCTTTGTGCCGGCATGATATACAAAGCAGCTATCGATCTGACCCTTATCGTCAAGACCGGAAATAACAAGCCCGCTTTCATACTTTTTCGGATAACCGCCGCTTGCCATTACTACGCAGGCAGCACTTCCCTTTTTCCAGTTCACATCAAGGTCAGCAAGAGTTTCATTCTCAATTGCTTCAATGATATCAACAAAATCTGTATCCAAAAGCGGAAGAACTACCTGTGTTTCAGGATCGCCGAAACGGCAGTTGTACTCTATAACCTTCGGACCATTTGGAGTGAGCATAAGTCCAAAGTACAGACATCCCTTGAATGTACGTCCCTCTGCCTGCATTGCACGGATAGTGGGCATGAAAATAGTATCCATGCACTCCTTTGCAATTTCCTCAGTATAGTAAGGATTGGGAGCAACTGTACCCATACCGCCTGTATTAAGACCCTCGTCATTGTCAAGAGCACGTTTGTGGTCCATAGATGAAACCATAGGCTTGACTGTTTTGCCGTCTGTAAAGCAGAGAACAGATACCTCAGGACCTGTGAGGAATTCTTCAACAACTACCTGAGAACCGCTTTCTCCAAAAATCCTGCTTTCCATGATGTCTTTTACAGCATTTTCAGCCTCACTAAAATTTTGTGCAATAACAACGCCCTTGCCAAGTGCCAGACCGTCAGCCTTTATAACAGCAGGATACGTGTTTTCATTTGCAATATACTCCAGAACCTTTGCAGGATCATCAAATACAGCATATTTAGCAGTAGGAATGTTGTACTTCTGCATAAGATTCTTTGAGAAAACCTTGCTGCCCTCAATTATAGCAGCTGCCTTGTCGGGTCCGAATGTACGGAAACCTGCCTTTTGCATAACGTCAACCATACCTGCAACCAGCGGATCATCAGGTGCAACAAATACAAGGTCAACAGCAAGTTTCTTTGCAAGTTCAAGCATTCCCTCAATATCTGTAGCTTTTACAGGAAAGCACTCAGCATATTTTGAAATGCCGCCGTTTCCCGGTGCGCAGTAGAGCTTTGATACCTTTTTGCTTTCAGCCAGCTTCATGATTATGGCGTGTTCACGTCCGCCTCCGCCTACAACTAATATTTTCATAGGTCGTCCTCCGATCATCAGTGATGGAACAGACGGATGCCTGTGAATGCCATTGCCATATTGTACTTATTGCAGGTCATGATAACATGATCGTCACGTATAGAACCACCCGGCTCTGCAATGTACTTTACGCCGCTCTTGTAAGCTCTCTCAATATTGTCACCAAAGGGGAAGAAAGCGTCAGAACCAAGACATACATCGGTGTTCTTAGCAAGCCATTCCTTCTGTTCTTCCTTTGTGAATACCTCAGGCTTTACCTTGAATGTATTTTCCCATGCACCGTCAGCCAGTACGTCCATATATTCATCAGAAATGTAAACGTCGATAGCGTTATCTCTGTCAGGTCTGCGTATGTCATCTCTGAACTGAAGTCCCATTACCTTCGGATGCTGACGCAGCCACCAGATATCAGCCTTATTGCCTGCAAGACGTGTGCAGTGGATTCTTGACTGCTGTCCTGCACCAATACCGATTGCCTGTCCATCCTTTACATAGCATACAGAGTTTGACTGAGTATATTTCAGTGTGATAAGGGAAATAAGAAGATCACGCTTCTTATCCTCAGGAATATCTTTGTT
>JBJERG010000210.1:0-4255 GCA_051882155.1 Ruminococcus sp. | reverse complement strand
GATCTATCGGGGCAAAGTCATTTAATTCGATTGAAACCCATAGCTTCACATCACTGGCAAGAGATATATTCAGACGCTTTGGCGGCGGTGAAGCAGGTTCATATATGGACGAGCTTATGCAGACAGGGTTGATTCTGAAAGCAATAGGGAAGTCAAAGGGTCAGCTTAATTTTTTTGAAAAGCAAACAGGAAGAGGGGAATTTGCATCAGAGGCGGCGTCAATTATTTCTGTTTTAAGAAGAAGCGGCATTACATCTGAGCAGCTTATGATGAAATGTCAGAATCTTAAGGGAAAACTGACAGACAAAACTGCTGATATTGCTCTTGTGTATCAGTATTATGAAATGCTTCTTGCAGAGCATAATTTAAAGGATATGCTCACTGATATTACCGAATCAGCTGCTATTGCAAACGGCAATGATTTTTTTGCAGGTAAAACTGTTTTTATAGATGAGTTTGAAAGCTTTACACCGGATCAATATGAGATGCTGAATGTCATCATCGGACTTGCAGATGATGTTTACATCGCTTTGCGAATGGAATCTGAAAATGAACATGAGCTCTCTCTTTTTGCATCAGTAGGAGCAGCCTGCCGGAAGATAAAACGTATTGCAGCAGAACATAATGTGAAAACGGAATTTACACTGTGTAAGGTACAGCACAGACAAAAATATGAATGTATACAAAGGCTCAGTGAAACAATATTCCGTCCTGGAATAAGCGAACCCTGCGGAAAAGCAGAGCATATTCATATTTTTGAAGCGGCAACGCCTTCGGATGAATCAGAATATGTCTGCGCAACCATAAAAAGAATTCTGGCAGAAAGACAGGATATCAAATGCAGGGATATTGCCGTTGTAACAAATGAACTTCCGGTGTACGAAGGTACTCTCAGACATTCTATGAAACGATATGGTCTGCCTTGCCATATTGATATATCAATGCCTCTTATGTATACGCCGTTTATGGTATATCTTACAGCTCTTACAGCATTGATCTCACGCAGAACTCCTGATACGGAGCTGCTCCTCAGATGCGGAAAGTCCGGCTTTACAGATCTCAGCTTAACAGAACTTGCAGAGCTTGAAAACTACTGCTATATATGGCGAATAGACGGTGAAATGTGGCTTAATAGCTTTGAATATGGAAAAGACGCAGCATATACAGATGTATTAAGAGAAAAACTTATTTCTCCCTTTCTCATCCTTAGGGAATTGTGCAGTAATTGTGAAACAGGAAGTGATTACAGCAGGACAGTATATGAATTTCTCACGCAGGAGAATATCGGAGAGAGATTTACAAAAATGCTGTCAGGCGACAATGACGGCACAGATATTCAGATGAAGCAGGATTTTAAACGTGTATGGGACAGTCTTGCGGATATACTCGACGTACTGGCTTTCCTGTATGATGATCAGAAATGTACTGCCAGCGAATACTTTTCCATGCTTGATTCCATGCTTATGACAGTTTCACATTCAGTACCGCCAAGAACTCTTGACGCAGTTTTCATAGGTCCAGCTGGAACGTCAAGACTAAGCGATCCTAAGATAACCTTTGTTATCGGAGCCTGCGACGGAGTTTTTCCTATGAATCCGGGCGGCAGTTCGATTTTCTCTGAAAAGGACAGACTTGAGCTGTTAAAATGCGGAATAGAAATAGGACAGGCACCTGAGCTTAATGCAGCAGATGAAAGACTTGCAGTATATAAAATTCTTTCCAGTCCGTCGGAAGAGCTTTATCTCTGCTATTCCCTTAAAGACAGCAGTGATAAAAAACGATTAAGGAGCAGCGCAGTATCTCACGCATTGTCGCTGTTTACAAATAAAAATGAAATGCTTGTACTTCAAAGTGATCTGGGTGCTTCATATTATGCTGTAACTAAGGCTGCGGCATATTATCATTATGTCCAGAACTTTTCAAAGAGAAACAGTGACATTGCAGCTATACAGACTGTTTTATATGAAGATAAATATTATGCGGAACGTATAAATTACCTTAAAAGTGTGCATGATGATGTAAATTTTGCTGTTGATCCGATTATTATGGAGAAGCTTGCAGGAAGCAGTCTGATTTTATCTGCTTCTCAGATTGAATCGTACAATATGTGTCCTTTTCAGTATTTCTGCAGATATGCTCTGAGATTGTTTGAAAGAAGAAGAGCGGCACTTTCCGACGCTGAAAGAGGAACCCTTATTCACGCCTGCCTTGAAAAGCTTCTGAGGAGTATGCCGAGAGAAAGCTTTTTGAAAATGCCTGCTGAGGAGCTGTTTAAAACAGTCAGAGAAATTTCCTGTAAGCTGCGAAGTGAAGCCTTTGGAGGAGATATTTGCAGGAATGAAAGAGAAGACGCAGCCTTTGAACATATTACATCCGGATTGTCTGCATTTGTACTTCATTTACAGGAAGAACTTTCTCAGTCATGTTTTTATCCGGAATTCATAGAAGCTGACATATCAGATAAAAGCATTGATTTTCCATCTCCAAGACTTCTGACTGATTCAGGACATATTGTAAGGATCAGAGGAAAGGCAGACAGAATAGATTTATTCCGGAGCGATGACGGAAACTGGGTGAGAATAGTTGATTATAAAACCGGAGGAAAGAATTTTTCTCTTGGAAATCTTGCATATGGTATTGATATGCAGATGCTTTTGTATCTTTTCGCAGTAACAAGCGAAGGCTCACGTCTGTACGGCTCGCATCCTGCCGGTGTATTGTATCTTCCCTCCGGTGTTCCTGAATGCACACTTGAAAGAGGTTCGATAAAAACAGCAGATGATGCTATAAGAGAGCAATATAAGATGAATGGCATTCTTATTGATGACAAGAGAATAGTAAGTGCAATGGATAACGGTGTTTCCGGAAAATATATTACAGCTTCTCTTGTAAAAAGCGGTATTGCATTCAATAAGAAATCAGGCATATTCCTGAGTGAACAGCAATTTGAGGGACTCAGACGTTATACGGAAAATAAGCTGAAGGAAACAGCTGATTCAATTTACAGCGGTGATGTTAAAGCAGATCCGCTTAAAATCAGCGGAAGAGATTCATGTGCATTCTGTAACTACAGGGATATATGCGGAAACGGTGATAATCACAGATTCCGTGAACCAGAGGGAACTGCTTCAGAGCTGAAAGAGCAGGTTATGAAGGAAATCAATAAAGGAGGAGAGTGAAAATATGGCATGGACAGTCCAGCAGCAGGCTGCAATAAATGACAATAATGGCGGACTGATCGTATCAGCGGCAGCAGGCAGCGGAAAAACATCGGTACTGGTGGAAAGACTTACAAGAATAATATCGGACAGAAAAAATCCTGTTCCTGTGGAAAAAATGATAGTAGTAACATTTACTGTAGACGCAGCGGCGGAAATGCGGCAGAGGCTTTCGGCATCCCTTGAAAAAGCCATTGCACAGGAGCCGGATGATATGTGGCTCAGACGTCAGCAGATGCTTTTGCCCGGTGCCAATATTTCCACTATCAATGCCTTTTGCTTTAATCTGATAAGAGAGCATATTGGTGACGGAGAGATAACTTCCTCCTTCAAAGTACTGGACGATTCGGAGCAGGCTGTTCTGATTTCCAGAGCAGCTGATGAAGCAATAAAATTATGGCACAGAGAAAGACCGGAGGATATGACTGTACTGTGGAACGCATTCTGCAATAAATCTGACGCACCTCTTGAAGAGGTGCTTGGAGAACTCCATCGTTTTTTCGGATCAATACCTTTCCGCAGTGTATGGATAAAAAATGCACTCGCTGAATATGAAAAACCTTCATGGTGCAATAAATATTTTCAGAATTTTTATAAGAGCCTTCGGGCTGAAGCTGCTGCAATCAGAAAAATCTGTGATCGTGCAGTATATCTGGCGGCAGATCTGTATGATAGTAACAATAATGTTCTTGAATGGGTCACAATTGATTATGATGCGGTTTCAATGCTTGACAAGCTGCTTAATGAAAAAGAGCCTGATGCAGAGAAGATAAATGATTTTGCCATAAATGCTATGGGAATACATTCCGGACACAGCTATCCGCCAATGCGTAAAAAGGATATTCTTGATTCTGTAAGATTTGATGAGGTTCGCAATCTCAGATTACAGTACAGCAAGAGAATCAGTGATATTCTTACTAAGATAACCTCTATGCTTCCTTATTTCGAAAGCGATATGAATGAGCATATAAAAATTCTTCCTCTGCTTTGCAATCTGGAAAAAGATATGTCAGACATACTTTGGAAAATGAAGGTAG
>JBJERG010000209.1:0-4258 GCA_051882155.1 Ruminococcus sp. | reverse complement strand
ATAACACTAAATGAAAGGATTGAGTGCTATAAGTATTCTTTCAAAAATCGAACCGCTGCTTCTGAGAGTTCAGAAACCCTCTCAGTATATAGGCGGTGAAACAGGAAGTATTGTCAAGGACAAAAAAAATGTCCGTGTAAGTTTTGCATTCTGCTTTCCGGATACCTATGAAATAGGTATGTCACATCTGGGAATGAAGATATTATACGGTCTTATAAATCAGCGTGAAGAATTCTGCTGCGAGAGAGTTTTTGCACCGGATACGGATTTTGAAGAGCTTATGCGTGAGAATAATATCCCTCTGTACGCCCTTGAAAGCCTTACACCCGTTGCAGAATTTGATATGGTGGGATTTACTCTCCAGTATGAGCTTGCCTATACAAATATTCTCAATATGCTGGACTTAGCAGGCATTCCCATATATGCAAGGGACAGAGGAGATTCACTGGAACAAATGATCTTTGCAGGCGGTCCCTGCGTCTGCAATCCGGAGCCTATAGCTGATTTCTTTGACTTCTTTATTCTTGGTGAGGGTGAAGAAGTAAACCTTGAGGTTATGGACCTCTATGCCATTATGAAAGATAAAAATGCTTCAAGACAGGAATTTCTCCGTGAAGCCGCTAAAATTGAGGGAGTGTATGTTCCTTCACTGTATGATGTCAGTTATAACGAAGACGGTACTGTCAAAAAAGTATCTCGTCATGGCGACGCTCCGGAAACTGTCCGCAAGCGTATCATAAAGGATTTTGACAAGGTGTATTATCCGGAAACATTCGTTGTGCCATTTACGGAAATTGTCCATGACAGAAGCGTTGTGGAGGTTCTGCGTGGCTGCATACGAGGCTGCCGGTTCTGCCAGGCAGGGTTTATTTACCGTCCTTTCCGTGAAAAGCAGCCGGATACCATTTGCAGACAGGCTGAGGATCTTTGCCGCAATACAGGCTATGAAGAGCTGTCCCTTTCCTCACTAAGTACAAGTGACCACAGCGGCATTGATGAAATGCTCACAAAGCTCCTTGACGTTACAGCTGAAAAGAGGGTAAGTATGTCTTTGCCGTCACTGCGTGTAGATAATTTCTCAGACGCACTTATGGAGAAGATAAAACGTATCCGCAAAAGCGGTCTTACATTTGCACCGGAAGCAGGAACACAAAGACTGCGTGATGTTATAAATAAAAACGTTTCCGATGAGGAAATCATGAATGCTGCCCACATAGCCTTTTCAGGCGGATATTTCAATGTAAAGCTTTACTTCATGATGGGACTTCCTACAGAAACTGATGAGGATATTGCAGGAATTGCGGATATTGCCGACAGAATAGTGGAAATGTTTTTCCAGAATGAAAACAGACCCAGAGGAAAAATGGTACAGGTATCTGTAAGCGTGGCAACATTTGTGCCAAAGCCTTTTACGCCCTTTGAATTTGAGCCCCAGGCAACAGAGGAGGAGGTTCGTCATAAGCAGGAGCATCTTGTAAATTCCATAACTCCCAGAAATGCAAAGCGTGTAAAGGTAAGCTGGCATGAATTCCGCATAAGTCAGCTGGAGGGCGTTCTTGCAAGAGGTGACAGAAGACTTTCTGCTGCTATTTATGAGGCGTGGAAAAACGGCAGCCGTTTTGACAGCTGGAGTGACCGTTTCAATTGGGAATGCTGGGAAAAGGCATTTGCAGAATGCGGACTTTCGCCCGAATTTTATGCAAGCCGCAGAAGGAGCTACGATGAAGTAATGCCATGGGATCATCTTAATTATATGGTGGACAAGTCGTTTCTTGTACGTGAGCATAAAAAGGCTCTTAAAGCCGAAACAACACCTCACTGCCGTGCGAACTGCAGCGGCTGCGGAGTAAATCGTGAAGTTGGGAGGGCTTGCTTTTGAAAACAACAGTCAGAATGAAATTCAGCAAAACAGGCCGTGCAAAATATATATCACACCTTGACCTTATGAGATGCTTTCAGAGGTGCATAAGACGTGCGGAACTTCCCATAGCATATTCAGAAGGTTTCCACCCTCATATGCAGATAGTATTTGCGGCGGCATTGTCACTTGGATTTGAAAGTGACTGCGAGATAATCGAGATAGGTCTTGCACAGGAACTGCCCTTTGAAGAAGTGAAAAGCCGTATGCAGGCAGTTCTGCCGGAGGGAATAGAAATAGAAAAGTGTTATGCACCTGTTCATAAAATGGGTCAGATCTCCTATGCTGAATATGAAGTGACGCTGCCCTGTGAAAACAGTGAGGAGCTTCTGTCATTGTGGAGGGAGTTTCTTTTAAGAGATAGGATACCCGTTATGAAGAAAACCAAGAGAGGTTTTCGTGAAATGGATCTTAAAGAGTACACGGAATGTCTTTCAGCAGATGCAAAGGAAGACGCACTTATGCTGTATTTAAGACTTCCGGCAGGAAGCACGGTGAATGTAAATCCTTCACTTTTAATAGATGAATTCGGTAAAATGGAGTCAGTTTCCTTCGGATTTCCGAAATATTGCCGCAAAATGCTGCTTTGTGCGGAAAAAACTGAATTTTTTTAAAAAAACACTTGCAATTTTTTTCGATATGTGGTAGAATAATAAAGCATTTAGAATCCGCCTGTTTTTACAGCAGGTGAGTGTAATGCCATAAACGACATTAAATCAGACAATCCGCTGACGGACAGGCTCGGGAGTGAGCTGCAAGCAGGAAATTGACCGCCTGCACGTGAATGAAGGTCTGAAAATCAGGAGGAAAGAAAAATGGATGCATTAAAAACAATCAGCGAGTCAAGCATGAAGCAGGAAGCCCCGGTTATTTCTATCGGTGATACTGTAAAGGTACACGTTAGAATCAAGGAAGGCGACAAGAGCCGTATCCAGATGTTCGAGGGTACAGTTATCGCCAAGAAGCACGGCGGCATCAGCGAAACCTTTACAGTTCGCCGTCTTTCTCACGGCTGCGGCGTAGAGCGTGTATTCCCGCTCCACTCTCCGGTAGTTGAGAAGGTTGACATTATCCGCAAGGGTAAGGTTCGCAGAGCTAAGCTGTACTATCTGCGTGACCGTGTAGGTAAGGCTGCAAAGGTTAAGGAACAGATTCGCTAATTGCGAGAGGTCAGGCGGAGGCGTGACAAAAGAGTCAGCGCTTCCGGTGTGCCTGACATCGAGAGTAAAAAGGGGACATTATGTCCTTTTTTTATTATATTAAGAAAAAACTTCCGAAGAGTGCATTGTGGCAATACCGCACAAAGTACGCCTGACGGCTCTGCAAGTCATCTGCTTGCAGATTTTCCGCCATATTTTATAAAAAAACTGACTGCGTATCTGACTTACAGTCTTTATGCAGTATCGCCTTAGAAAAGAGGATAATTATGGAAAATACAAATAATGCAGTGCAGCCAAAGGAAACAAAAAAGAAAAATTCATTTCTGGGCGACCTTCTCGATATAATGGAAGCGGTATTTATCTCCGTTTTTGCTGTTATAATGTTCTTTGCATATGTGGCACGTCCGGTAACTGTAGACGGACATTCCATGGAAGCAACTCTCAACGATCAGGACAGACTCTTTATGTCCGATTTTTTCTATTCACCAAAGCGGGGCGATATAGTAGTAGTTGACAACAGCGTTTCATGGACATATGATTCTAACGGCAATTTACAGAAGGGCAGCGGAATTGCTCCCGACAAACGCCTTATCAAAAGAGTAATTGCCCTGGGCGGAGATGAAATCGATATAGACTTCACAACAGGAGAAGTAAAAGTAAACGGTGAAGTGCTGAAAGAAGATTACATCAATAATACAACAAACACAAATGCCGGAGCGTTTACATATCCTTTAAGAGTTCCGGAAGGATATATGTTCCTTATGGGTGATAACAGACAGAACTCAACAGACAGCCGTTCAGCAGCAGTAGGATTTGTGTCTGAGGATCAGATTCTGGGCAAGGCACTTTTCCGTTTCTCTCCGCTGTCTGACTTCGGCGGCATATATGATTAATTCTTCCCTTTTATGAAAGGAGGAACGTAATGTCTGAACTGACAATACGCAATATACAGTGGTTTCCCGGGCATATGACAAAAACACGCCGTATGATCGCAGCGAATCTTTCTCTGGTTGATGCGGTGGTGGAAATACTGGATGCACGAATACCAATGAGCAGCCGTAATCCTGATATGGACAGTATGGTGGGCAGTAAGCCAAGGCTTTTTATTATGAACAAGGCTGATATGGCTGACCCGAAAATGACTGACAAATGGATAGGATATTTCAAAAAACAAGATCGG
>JBJERG010000208.1:0-22655 GCA_051882155.1 Ruminococcus sp. | reverse complement strand
AACTGCAAAGCATTAAAGTGCCTTGCATATTTATATTATACCTTTTCCATTACAAATGCAAGCCTTTTCAACATTTTTAAATAAAAATTAAGAGTTTAAAAATATAATATACACATACTCCCAAGGCTTCATCAATCATAATTTTAGCATAAAAAGGGATAAAAGTCAATGAACAGCAGGAAGAAGATTCATAAATATCACAGAATAAAGCAGATAAGACCTCCGCAGCCTTCATTTATAACACGTTCAAGTGTTTCCTGAAGCTTCATTCTTGCACCCACAGGCATTTTACCAAGTTTGGCTCTCAGGCCTTCTCCTACAAGGTCCTGGAGGGATTTACCGAAAATGTTTGACGTCCAGATCTTTGTGCTGTCCTCTTCAAATCCGTCAAGAAGGTACATTATCAGCTCTTCGCTCTGCCGTTCGGTGCCTACAATGGGACTTACAGCGGTGTTGATAGTTGCCTTCATAAGATGTATGGAGGGAGCGGAAGCCTTCAGTCTTACGCCGTATTTTCCGCCCTGCTTTATGATTTCCGGTTCTTCCAGGGACAGCTCGGAAAGCTCCGGCATAACTATTCCGTAGCCTGTTGACATTGCCTCTTCAAGAGCCGGGGCAAACCGGAGATATTTTTTCTTTATCTGGCAAAGCTCTGTGAGAATGCTCATAAGTTCGCCGTCTGAATTAAGCTCCAGTCCTGTCTGCTCACTGAGGATTTTATAGAAAAGAGATGGAGCAACAGTAACCGAAACTCTGGCAGAACCTGTTCCGAGATCTGTATCTATAAATGATACGCTTGTAATATGTTCGCAAAGCTCCGGCAGCTGCCTGAATGATTTTATATCACGTACAGCCTTCATTTCCTTTGCAGTCTGACGTATTGCAGAGAAAACAGATTCACGGAGCCAGTGGGAACAATCAAGGCTGCTGAGCCAGCTGGCAGTGCTTATCTGAACCTCACGGAGCGGAAAGGCATACAGAAGCTCTGTAAGAATTTCTCTGATATCCTCATCTGAAAGATCAGGGCAGCATACAGGAATAACAGCGGCACTGTATTTCCTGCGCAGTCTTTCCGCAAGCTCCTGAGCCTTTGTGCTTTTAGGTTCGGTGCAGTTGAGCAGTATAACAAAGGGCTTATCTGTTTCACGGAGTTCCCTTATGACACGCTCCTCGCAGTCCTCATACTGACTCCGTGGAATATCGGTTATACTGCCGTCTGTTGTCACAACAATTCCTACGGTTGAATGCTCAGTGATGACCTTCTGCGTTCCCACCTCAGCAGCCATGCCAAAGGGAACGGCTTCGTCGAACCATGGAGTTTTCACCATACGAGGAGCGTTTTCCTCCATATACCCAAGAGCGTCCGGAACTATGTATCCGACGCAGTCAACTGCTCTTATACGGAGATGGACCTTATCCTTTAAAGTGATCTCCACAGCTTCCTCGGGAACGAATTTCGGTTCGGATGTCTGTATTGTCTTTCCGCCGGCAGACTGAGGAAGTTCCAGAGCGGCACGTTCTTTTCTGCTTTCATCATGAATGTTGGGGATAACCAGCTTTTCCATAAGCCGTCTTATAAAGGTTGACTTTCCGGTGCGTACAGGGCCTACAACGCCAATGTAAATGTCGCCTCCTGTACGTTTTGCAATATCCTCATAGAAATCCTTCTGCATAAATAAGTACACCTCCTCATATAACAATGGGAATAAGCAGCATTTCAGATTTTGTTAGAACGTCGCCTGTAATGCCGTTTTCCTCCATAATGGCGGAAACCTTGGTGCTGCATCTTTTCGCAATATCCCATACAGCTTCTCCGGCGGTACCGTAATAAAGTCTGAGAGCGCAGTCCCTGTCACAGGCAGGAGCTTTTTCCTGGTCAAGGCTTATTGCAGTCAGTCCGGCAGAATGGGTTATGGGATAAGCTGTTCCGCAAAGCCTTACACTGCATTTAATGGAAAGACTTCCGTCTGCACCAAGGTGATATGAGCAGTCCGAAGGCTCGGCACTTGCAAAAACCAGAAGTTCATCTGCACGAATGTTTACGGGAATAAGCTCTTCAAATGCCTCCTCACGTTCCAGAACAGCGGCAGAGCCCTCTGCATTTCCTGTAAGGACGCTTGAGCAGAGCATACCGCAGACCCTTATTTTTCCCTGTTCTGCAATTGAAGATATGCTCACGTTTTTCATATGGCAGTGCAGGTCATATATCTGTTCCGGCGGATTTTCACCGCTTCCTATAGCGGCACTGCAGGTAAAGCTTTCTGAGAGAGTCACAGGTGCGGCAGAAATTTTAAGCTCCTCGGATTCACAGGTGCAGGCTGCTCTTGTGGAATAGGCGTCGGTAACAATGGGAATGCTGCGTGTTTTGCAGGCGGCGCATATCAGTCTTACTTCTGCGGTACAGGAAAGGGTACGCATATCGTTTCCGGAGGGTTTGGCTTCAAAGCTGATTATCTGTGCGTCAGCCGTACCCGAATACGTTTCATCTATTCCCTCTAAATCGATTATCTGACTGTAGGGGCATATTGACAGGTGCATTGACTGGACGGAAGGCTCTGTATCGCCGCCGGAACGGTAGAGCATATCTGCGATTATTTCTCCACGCAGCACAAGCTTTCCTGCTATAACGCTGCATTCACCCTGAACAGCTCTTGCGCTGCATCTGAGTATTGCTTCGATAGGCGGCTTTGATGAGCCCAGGTCAACATCCTCTGAAAGTGTGATGTTTCTCGTTGTTCTCTTCATTTCAGAAACAGCTGTAACCGGTCTTTGCTTTATCTGCAGACCTGTATTTTCTGAATCCTCATCATTGCCGATACCGCATATGATCTCCTGCATACGTTCTGCGCTGACACGTATTCTGATTGAAACAGCTCCTCTGACGTCAAGTCTTCGTTTTCCTGTGGCACGGCAGTTCTGGTAATCGGTTTTTATGTGAAAATACACGGATCTTTCCGAACCCTCCGGAACATCTGCCGTTTTGCTGTAAACATTGCTCTGAGATACGCAGTGCAGCGCCGGACTGTCCTCACTGCAATAGATCACCCGTATAAGTACCCTCAGCTCATAGCTGAGCTTTCCGCCTGAGATCTTGTAATCTGTAACAGAAGCGTCGGCGGTGCAGCATATCACACGAAAGATCTCGGGATCATAATCCGGAAGCACAAGACTCTGAGCGAAATCCTGTTCCTGTACCTCATCAAGAATAATTTCAGTTACCGGCAGAAATTCAGTGTGTGTTTTGCATTCCATTTGATATCCTCCTTGTACATGGCTTTTTTGAGATGACACCGCACAGTCTTTGTGCGTTATTCTCTTAATCATATGCGGGTCTTCCGGAAAGTATGAGTGCATTTACAGAACATGAGGCAATACCGCACAAAGCACGCCTTGCGGCTCTGCACGCAATCTGCTTGCATCTTTTCCGTCATATTTCACAAAAAGCCTCGCTGATACACAAAGTATCAGCTGCGTTTTTTGTTTCATCTGACAAAAAATCTGACTGCGCATCTTACGCACAGTCTTTGTGCGGTGTTGCCATGACTTTTTATAATAAAGATAAAGTCTTACAGAAATTATGAAAATTAAGCGAAAAAATTGCTCAGAATATTGAAAAAAATGCCCAAATATGCTATAATATCTTTATTATTATTCTATATCCACGAAGGGAGAAGGCAGTATGTACATTATTGTAAAGGAAAACGGCATGGCAAAGAGGGTTGTAAATACCACCACATCTTCAGCTATAACCATTGATGAGCTTGGAACAGGCTCAGCCGCAAAATATGTTGTGGCAGCTTATTATGGTGAGGATGCAAAGGGTGCAAGAAAGCAGATCGCTATTGACAAATTCAATACATACAGTGAAGCACAGCATCTTCTTACACAGATTTCTGACTGCATTACAAACGGCGAGAGATCCTGCGTAGTAAACAGCAAAAAATAATGGCAAAAAAACAAAGCGCAGTGCAGCACCTTGGAGAATAATCCTGGTGCTGCACTTTTTTATATATAGAATTGTCTGCCGTTTTTCTCACTGTATCCACGGAGCACAGCCTTTATGTTTCCTTTAATATATATGGTCATATTGCAGTATCCCTGTTTTTTCGCCATAGGAGTTTCTGTTTTTTTATAGAATGCAATGTTTTTTATATCTGTACTAAGGGTCAAAAATGAAAGTCTTCTGCCTGAGCATACAGAAAAGGTATTGCCGTCGTATGCGGTATACTGGGATTTAAAGGCAATCAGCCGTATAAAAAGAAGCAAGGCAGCGGGAACGAGGGCTATTACAGATAATGGAAAGAGTATTTCTGCAGAGCCGGTCTTTATATATGATAAAAGCAGCAGCAGAGCTAAAATAATGCAGATGATTGTCACAGGCTGCCATATGAAGCACCATAATGTTCCGTATCCGGGAGAAACTTTATTTTTCTGTCCTTTTGAGAGCTTTGACATAAATAGTGAATTATCTGCTGTTACGGGTATAAGGAGAGTGCCTTTGTTTTTTTCTTTAAAATTGCCGGGGTAAGTGATGAACAGGGAAGATACGCCTGCAATTTTGCCGATGATACTGTGCCGTCTGATAAGACATTCGGCTTTGCCTGTGTATATGCTGATATTATGCCTTGGAAAGACGCCTGACAGGATACGGATCTTATCACGTCCTATAAAAGTACAGAATCCGGCGGAACGCAGGAGATTTACTGAAAATGAGAGAAAACGGCACAGCAGGAGGATTATCAGAATTATTATAATGATCTTAGGCACTGCATGAAATACCGAAGAAGCCGCACTGCTCATTTCATTTATGGCGTCGGGAATGCGGAGCCTGTTTAAAATTTCACCTGCCGCATTTTTTGCTTCTATAAAAAATGCAGCGATATACAGCGTTCCCGAAATGCTGCTGGAAAACATGAAAGAATACAGCACAACCTTCCATAAACTGCTTTTGCAGGAAAACAGGAATCTGCTGTTTTCACTGCACACCGGAACTGCATTTGATATTTCCATGAGGTTTTTTGTCCTCAGCCAGAGGACTGTGCTGCCGCCGGCATTTCCTGCTGATGTATCTATTCGCAGAAAAGAAAGCCTTAATATAAAGGGCAGTCTTATTTCAGATATTTTTGCCGAGGTTATTTTTTCATAGGGAATGGATACTTTTTTTTGTATCAGTATTCCTCTTGTTATCACAAAACAGTTTTTTTCAGTGCGGAAAAGACAGCTTCTCCATTTGAGAAGGGCAGTACTGAATATAAACAGCATGATAATAATATCCATCCATGCACCTGAGATCCATTCAGCAAGGGCTTCTGGTGAAAAGGGTATAAGCGTGAGGGAGCGTATCAGCGGAAACAGAAGCAGCCATAAATTCACTGTACAGTAGCGCAATATTTTTACAGGATGTTCACGGTGCATAAGGATGCTCCTTTCTTTTTGCAAGGCTTTTCTGCAGAATACCTGCTGCTTCTTCTGCGTCGCCCATGTCTAAAAACGGCAGAACAAGCCGTTTTCCGTAGACGCAGAGGGATACAAAATTCAGCCCTGTAAATTGTGAAAAAGGCGTCTTTATAATATAGACAAGTTCCAGCGAATGTATTCCCATATGCCTTTCAGCGGTTATGATAATACCGCTTCTGAATATCACTTCTCTGTCGGTTATGCTGATGTTCATTTTCATAAACCACAGCGGAATATATATTGCTCCCATGAAAACACATAAAGCAATCAGCAGAATTCCGGTATATATAAAATACCCCTTGTTTTTTACAGGCGGCATGGTGAGTGCAGACAATACTGCCGCAGCAGGAATTGCAGTTACAAGTGATGAGAGGGTTATTGAAGCCTTGCGTGAAGGTTTATAATTTTTTTCCATGAAAATATGCTCCTTCGGTATAAGACGGTTTTATTTTGTATAAGCATATTATATACTAATCATAAGGCGAAATATGTCGCAGAAAACAGAGAGGTTATTTTATGCTTGAAAGGATAAACAGCTATATCTGGAATGCAGGTCTGCTTGTTCTGCTTCTGGGAACAGGAACATTTCTGACGATCAAAACAGGCTTCTTCCAGATAAGAAGGGCAGGCATGATCTTCAGAAGCATAAAGGCGTCGCTGAAACGAAGCGGCTCATCCCAGTGGAAGATCTCTGCTTCTGCCCTTGCAGCTGCAATGGGTACAGGGAATATCGTAGGTGTTACAGCTGCTCTTGCAATAGGCGGTCCTGGAGCGATTTTCTGGATGGAGATATCCGCCTTTCTGGGAATGATGCTGACTTACGGTGAAAATGTTCTTGCAATGCGTTTCCGCCGAAGGGATAAAGAGGGAAATGCCATAGGAGGAGCTATGGCGTATCTCAGATACGGTCTTGGAAGCAGAACCCTTGCTGCTGTGTATGCAGTTCTTTGTATATTTGCCTCTCTTGGCATGGGCAATATGACCCAGAGCAGTGCGGCTGCAAATGCCCTGTCAGGTTCTTTTGGCATTTCACCCTTGCTCATAGGCGGGTTTATCGGTGTGCTTCTGCTTCTTACAGTGATAGGAGGAGTGAAAAGCATAGGAAATGCAGTGCAGTTCCTGCTTCCGCTGGCGGCTGTAAGCTATATGCTCATTGCCGCCACTGTAATACTTATAAATTATAAAAATATACCTGATGCAATAGGCAGGATATTTGCCGGTGCATTCGGAATAAGGCAGGCAGGAGCAGGAGCCATAGGCAGTGCAGTTTCCGCAGGTCTTCGCCACGGCGTTTTTTCCAATGAAGCAGGTCTTGGCAGCAGCGCACTGATACACAGCAATTCTGATGACAATGACAGGTATTTGCAGGGAATGTGGAGTATATTCGAGGTTTTTCTTGATACAATGGTTTGCTGTACACTGACAGCTCTCATGGTGCTTACCTCCGGCGTACCCATTGAAATGGGCGCAGGACCTGTGGAAAAAGCCTTCAGTATGGTGCTTGGCGGCTGGGGCGGTGCAGGAGCCGCTGTTATGATAGCTCTTTTTGCAGTATGCACAATGCTTGGCTGGTGCTGCTGCGGTGAAATGGCTGTCAGAAGCCTTTGCAGTAAGAAAAGCGCTGTTTCTGCCTATCGTGTGATATTCTGCATATGCGGTATTTTTGGAAGCATGGGCGCACTTTCCGACATATGGACCCTGTCAGATATAGCCAATGGCCTTATGGCGATCCCGAATCTGCTGGCTCTTCTCCTGCTGTCCCGCTATATAACACTGCCGGAAAGTCAAGACAGTGTGCAAATATGTGGAAAATAATTGTTAATCTGTATAAAATAGAATAAGCGGCATAAAATTCATAAAGAGTGCTTGACATCATTTTTGCTTTTTTAGTATAATTATAAGTACATATGATTGTACGTTTTTGATAAATAATGATTCAGTTCTTGGCCGTGCGCAGTGAAGCGGCGGCAGTTTATCAATTTTTAGAAGCAAGTATGATGAATGCCTGCATGGCAGGAAAAGGTAAAAGAAGGATAGGACAGCGTTTTTATGAGAAGCTGTCTTTATACGGGAAACCGTCTGATATTTTATTTGACAGCGAGTGGCAGTTATTCAGTGATGCAGTCTTTTGCAGCAGCGCCGGGAACGGAATGAAGGCGTCTGTCTGAAAGAATGTTTGGTATGCTGCTGACAGCTGTTGTCTTCTGCCGTGCATGGCACGGAAAGAGAGGGTATTTTTTTGGCATTAACAGAAGGAAAAGACAATCGCAGTGCGAAGGCTGCACAGAATGCAAACAGAGCGCAGTATCGCAGAAATTATCGGAATAATCCGAGAACAAATGCTCTTGAGGAAAAATCAGCTGCAAGAGCTTCAAAGGGCAGTCAGCCCAGAAAGGAAAACAGGAAAAATCCTGTAAGAGTAATTCCTCTTGGAGGACTCAATGAGATCGGCAAGAATATGACAGTGTTTGAATGCTGCAATGATATGTTTATTCTTGACTGCGGTCTTGCATTTCCGGATATGGATATGCCCGGCGTGGATATTGTTATCCCGGATTTCACTTATGTAGTTGAAAACAAGGACAGAGTGAGAGGAATCGTTCTCACCCACGGACATGAGGACCATATCGGAGGACTTGCGTATCTTTTAAAGAAGATAAATGTTCCCATTTACGGTACAAGACTTACCCTTGCGCTGGTAAAGGGAAAGCTTGAGGAGCATGGACTTGCCAGCATTGCAAAGCTCTGCGAGGTTCAGCCGAGAAAAACAGTCCATATGGGCTGTATGGCAGTTGAATTTATCAAGGTGAATCATTCCATTCCGGACGCAGTGGGAATGGCTATCCATACTCCGGCAGGAATAATCGTCCACACAGGCGACTTTAAGGTGGACTTTTCTCCTGTGGACGGCGAGGTAATTGACCTTGCAAGATTCGGTGAACTTGGAAGCCGAGGAGTTCTTGCCCTTATGGCTGACTCCACAAACGCTGAGCGTGAAGGATTCACACGTTCCGAGAGAACGGTTGGAGGTTCATTTGAAAAGCTCTTTGAAAGGGCAGGAGCAAAACGTATAATCATAGCAACATTCTCCTCAAATATCCACCGTATACAGCAGATAATCGACAATGCCGTCCGCACAAAAAGAAAGGTTGCGGTATTCGGACGCAGTATGGTCCACGTTATGAGCACTGCACTGGAGCTGGGTTATCTGAAGGTTCCTGAGGGAACTATAATAGATATTGATGATATGAGCCGTTACCCGGACGAAAATGTTGTTCTCATCACAACAGGCAGCCAGGGCGAACCTATGAGCGCACTTACACGCATGGCTATGAATGGTCATAAAAAGGTAACCATTACGCCCAATGACTTTATCATTATATCGGCAACGCCTATTCCCGGAAACGAGAAATATGTTACACGTGTTGTAAATGAGCTTATGCGTTCCGGCGCTGAGGTAATATATGAGGCAATGTACGAGGTCCATGTTTCAGGTCACGCCTGTCAGGACGAGCTGAAGCTTATAGAAGCACTTACAAGACCCAGATATTTCATTCCGGTGCACGGCGAATACAAGCACCTTGCAAAACACGCACAGATAGCCGTTTCCATGGGTATTCCCGAGGAGAGAATTATCGTAGGCGAAATCGGCAATGTCATTGAAATGGATGATAATTCCATACGTGTGGTATCCCAGGTGCCTGCCGGACGTGTAATGGTAGACGGTCTGGGTGTGGGTGATGTTGGTTCCATAGTGCTTCGTGACAGACGTCATCTTGCACAGGACGGTCTGATCATAGTTGTCATAGGCATTGAAAAAATAAGCAATACAGTTGTATCCGGGCCTGATATTATTTCAAGAGGCTTTGTGTATGTCCGTGAGTCAGAGGAACTTATGGAAGAGGCAAGGCAGGTGCTGCTGGAAACTCTCGATAACTGCAGCAATCAGGATCTGAGAGAATGGGGTACGCTTAAAACAAGACTGCGTGACGTTTTGTCAGAATATATTTACGGCAAGACAAAGAGAAGTCCTATGATTCTGCCGATCATTATGGAGATATGAGAGCGCCGGCTTCAATGTCTGCAAGCCACAGCTTTCAGATTCGGAGGAAAAGACAATGAAGAGAAACAAGGCTGCGATTTTCCTGCTGCTTTCGTTGCTTATGCTTCTGAGTACGGGAATACCTCTTATAATTTTTGCAGCAATAAGCGGCTGGAATGCCTATACCATATCCCTTTTGCCTGCCCTTGTTATGAGTGCAGCCCTGCTTGTTCTGGGTGTGATCGTACAGGATAAGCTTTCAGCCGGACAGTTCAAGGGAGAGGAAGTTCGGGAACTTATACACACCTCTCTCCAGAAGCTTTCCGTTCCGGTGGTGCTTACAGAGGAAAACGGAAGTATTTTCTGGTACAACGATAAATTCAGAGGACAATTTTTGCAGGGAAGAAGAAAAAAGACAACCTTTCAGGAACTTCTCTGCATGAATGTCAACACTCTGATGGACGGTCATGATATGATGCTTGAACATCAGGGCAGAAAGTATCGTGTTCACAGCGAAACAATACGTATGCAGGAAACAAGGGTCTATGCAGTGCAGTTTGTGGAGATAACCGATCAGGTCAGACTTCAGAATGAGCTGAGAGAATCAAGACCCTGCGTTATGCTTATGGTTATAGACGGCTATGACGACGTAATGCAGTATGCCAAGGAAAGCGAAAAGGCACAGGTTTCTGCTGAGGTGGAGCTTCTTCTTGAGAATTTCATGGCAGGAACAAGAGGTATTGTACGAAAGATCGACAATGACCAGTTCTATGCAGTCATGGAAACAAGATATCTCTACGATGCAATGAACAAGCGTTTTCCCATACTTGATGAAGCAAGAAAAATATGCGTTGCCGGAAGGATAAGAGTTACATTTTCCATAGGCGTGGGAATTGGTGCAGCGTCACTTGAGGAAAGTGAAAAAATAGCAAGACAATCCCTTGATATGGCACTGGGAAGAGGCGGAGATCAGGCTGCCGTTAAAATGGAGAATGGCTTTAACTTCTACGGCGGCGCTTCCAAGGGCGTTGAGAAACGTTCCAAGGCTATGATACGTTCAATGGCACTGGCTCTTCAGGAAATGATAGAAGGCGCTGAGCATATTTACATTATGGGACACCGCTTCGGCGATCTTGACGCTATCGGTTCAGCCTGCGGCATGGCAGGCGCCATAGCGCTTATGGGCAAGCCGGCTTCAGTGGTTGTAAGACGGAGAACCTGCCTTGCAGGAAATCTCATTGAACAGATGCTGGCGTGTGATAATCCTCCGAAGTTCATAGAACCGGAAACCGCCGTTTTAATGGCAAATGAAAAATCACTGCTTATTGTAGTTGACACCCATAATAAGGACATACTGGAAAGCTTTGAGCTTTACCGCAAGATACGGAATGTTGTTGTAATAGACCACCACCGCAAAAATGTAAATTACATTGAGGATGCGGCACTGTTTCATCATGAACCATATGCCTCATCTGCTTCTGAAATGGTGACGGAGCTTATACAGTATTTCCGTCTTGAAAAGGATCTGCCTGCTGCATATGCAGACGCTCTTCTTGCGGGAATTACACTTGATACCAAAAATTTTGTAATGCGTACAGGTGTCCGTACATTTGAAGCTGCTGCTTATTTAAGACGTGCAGGAGCTGATACTATCAAGGTCAAATCCCTGTTCTCCGATACAATATCAATGTATCAGATGCGTTCCCAGATAGTGGCACACGCTGAAATATTCAGAAATAATGCTATTTCAGCAGTCAAGCTTCAGAACAGCTCAGGAAGGCTTCTGGCTGCACAGGCGGCGGATGAACTTCTCAGCATACAGGGTGTTGAGGCTTCCTTCGTACTCTATCCTGAGAACGGCGGCGTAAGCATATCGGCACGATCTCTCGGCAAGGTGAATGTTCAGCTTATTATGGAATCACTGGGCGGCGGCGGACATCAGACAATGGCGGCGGCACAGCTTCCGTCACTTACATTACAGGAAACAAAGGAACGGCTTTTGCAGGCACTAGAAGCATATGAGGCTGAGCAGAAGCACCATTAATTACATATACATGAAAGGAATGAACTGAAATGAAGGTTATTTATTTACAGGACGTAAAAGGCTCCGGCAAAAAGGGTGAGGTAAAAAATGTTGCAGACGGCTATGCCCGCAATATGCTTTTCCCTAAGGGACTGGCAGTAGAAGCGAATGCAAAGAATCTGTCTGAGCTTGCAGGAAAAAATTCATCTGCGGCACATAAGGTTGATGTGGAAAAGCAGAAGGCGCAGGAAATTGCAGATATTATTGGCGGCAAAACCGTTAAGGCTATTGCAAAGGCAGGCACAGGCGGAAGACTTTTCGGTTCGGTAACGGCTCAGAATATTGCAGACTGCATTGAAAGCCAGTATGGCTGCAAGGTTGATAAAAAGAAGATCTCTCTGAAAACCGAAATCAAAAATTTCGGTACTTATGAAGCGGATGTAAAGCTTTACGCAGGAATTTCTGCCAAGGTGACTGTAGAGGTTTCCGAGAGCTGACAATGACGCTTGGGCGACCTGGTTCGCCCGTTTTTTCTTTTTTTTAGGAGGTGTGATTCATGGCGCAGAATCCATTTGACCATGGTGATACAAGCGGAGAACTGCCCTTCAGTCTTGAGGCAGAGCAAACTATTCTGGGTGCTGTTCTGACGGATCCGGAAGTTTTGTCTGTGGTTCTTGAAAAGGTAAAGCCTGATTGCTTTTTCAATGATCAGCATAAAGCCCTTTTCCAGATAATTGTTCAGATGTTTACATCAGGCGAAAAGGCAGACGTTATTACAGTACTTAATGCGGCAATGCAGCAGCATCTCTTTGATACGCCTCAGGAAGGCAGAGCATATCTTGCGGCACTTATAAATATGGTGCCTTCTGTTTCAAATATAGAAAGCTACTGTAACATTGTTGCGGAAAAATTTTACCTCAGAAGCCTTGCCTTTGCCGCAAGAAGCATATTGCAGGATGTACAAAGCGGCGAAATGGACGCACAGGCTCTTCTTGACAGTGCAGAACAGAAGATATTTGATATACGTCAGGGAAAATCCGTCCAGGGACTTGTTAAAATCGGCGATGCAATATGCGAGGCATACGACCGTATCGGCAAAATATCCGGTCCTGACAAAGAAAAATATCTTGGTGCAAGAACAGGATATAAGTATCTCGATACAGTGACATCAGGTCTTAATAAGTCTGACCTTATTCTCATTGCGGCACGTCCCGGTATGGGTAAGACCTCTTTTGCAATTAATATTGCAACAAATGTGGCAAGACGGGGCGATAAGGAGGTTGCAGTATTTTCCCTTGAAATGTCAAAGGAGCAGCTTGCTACACGTATGCTCTCCACAGCAGCCCTTGTTGATTCCCATAAGCTCCGAAGCGGATATCTTACAAATGAAGACTGGGTAAGGCTTGCACAGGGCGCAGGAGTTTTAAGCGGACTGCCTATGTATTTTGATGATACGGCAGGCGTTACCGTTCAGCAGATAAAAGCTAAACTAAGACGTATGAAAAACCTTGGACTTGTTGTTATCGACTACCTTCAGCTTATGACCTCAACCCTTAAAACAGACAACCGTGTGCTTGTAATTTCAGAAATTACAAGACAGCTGAAAATTATGGCGAAGGAGCTTGATATACCGGTTATTCTTCTGTCCCAGCTGTCCCGTGGACCGGAAAGCAGAAATGATAAACGTCCTATGCTTTCAGACCTTCGTGAATCCGGTTCTATCGAACAGGACGCAGATATTGTAATGTTCCTCTACAGAGATGCCTATTACAATAAGGACAGCGCTTCTCCGAATATTTCGGAATGTATCATTGCCAAAAACCGTCACGGTGAAACCGGTACGGTAAATCTTGTATGGGACGGTCAGTTTACACGTTTCAGTGATGCGGAGATGCGTGATGAACATTAAGAATAATTTTATCACAAGAATGGAACGCTTTATTGCTGAGGAACAGCTTCTGCCGGAGGGCGGAAAGGTTTGCTGCGGATTATCCGGCGGTGCAGACAGCGTTGCACTGCTTCTGGGAATGCTCGATGTAAGCGGGCGTTTCGGTATAGAGGTTTCCGCCGTCCATGTGAATCATTGTCTGAGAGGGGATGAAAGCGACGGCGATGAAAGATTCTGCCGTGAGCTGTGCGAAAGACTGGGCGTTCCTCTCCATGTACACCGCTGTGATGTAAAGGCATATCGTGAAAGCCACGGCGGTTCGCTGGAAACTGCTGCAAGGGAATGCAGATATGCCGCCTTTGAAAAGGAAGAGGGACTTATCGCAACGGCTCATACAGCTTCTGATAATCTGGAAACAATAATCCAGCGCCTTGCAAGAGGAACGGGTCTGCACGGATTATGCGGCATTCCCGTAAAAAGAAACAGATTTATACGTCCTCTGCTCTTTGCGGCAAGACAGGATGTGGAGGAATTTCTCTCGGAAAAGGGACAGGACTTTGTGACGGACAGCAGCAATAATTCCGATGATTATACACGGAACAGGATACGCCATAATATTGTGCCGCTTTTGCAGGAGCTGAATCCTTCTGTTGAAAGAACGGTTTTCTCCATGTGCCGTTCACTGAGAACTGACGATGATTTTTTTGAAGAGGAATGCACAGCGGCATTCAGAGAGCATTTCAGAGAGCCTTTTTGTCTTAAAGGTGTATCGGATATTCCAAAGGCTGTACGTGTGAGATGTGAGTCAATGCTTCTTGAAAAGTGCGGGATTTCCGCTGATTCAAGAAAGCTTCATGATATTGAGAAAACCCTTGAAACAGGCGGCAGATGTCACATTGCGGGCGATTTTGACTGCCTGATTTCAAAAAATGAACTTGTGCTCCGGAAAAAATCAGATAAACCCCATGAGCCTTTCAGTATTCCTCTGAAAATAGGAAGGCAGTCTGTTTTTCCAGGCATATCCTTTAATACGCAGTTATTGACGAAAAAAAATGAAATAAATGAGTGTATAATTAACGAAAATTTCACAAATCGTTTGCTGGATTATGATAAAATAAAAGGGTGTATCATACTTAGAAGCCGGAAACCCGGGGACAGAATAAAGCTTGCGGGCCGTGACTTTACAGTATTGATAAAAAAAAGAATACAAGAGGTTGTTCCGCTTAGTGAAAGGTCTGTGCTGCACTTCCTTGAAGATGAGGAAGGGACGATATTTGCTGAAAAAATAGGTATAGCAGAACGTGTTAAGCCTGCTGTCAATGAAACGGAACGGCTTTTGGTTGTAAGTATCATCAGAGATGACGAGGTGCAGCCGCAGACTTAAAAACCTCTTTATGAGAAAAGGAGTGAATGCTTTGACACCAAAAAAGAATCGTGGAATCGGGGCGTATCTGATCGTTGCAGTACTGCTTGTTCTGGCACTGATTTTCATTATGCAGGGTCTTGGCGGAAGTTCTTCCAACGCAAAGTACTCAGAGATGCTGTCTTACTTCGATGAGTATGAGGTAAAGGAATATACCCTTGACCTGGGCGACGGAGAGTTGAAGCTTGTATTGAAAGACGATACAAGGCTTTCATATGATGTACCGAACGTACAGCTGTTTGTAAATGACATCAAGGATTACCGTGATGAATACAATAAGAGGAATCCCGATGCTCCATTGAAGATGGATTACTATGAGGCAACAGATTCCTCATGGCTGCTTTCCCTCATACCTACCATTCTTATGCTTGGCATGGGCGTTGTACTGATAGTTGTAATGATGCGCCAGGCAGGCGGCGGAAACAAGTTTTCATCATTCGGAAAGGCGAATATCAGAAACCAGGCGAATACCCGTACTGCAACCTTCAAGGACGTTGCAGGAGCTGACGAAGAGAAGCATGAACTGGAGGAAATCGTTGACTTCCTTAAAAACCCGAAGAAATACAGCGATATCGGCGCACGTATCCCTAAGGGCGTTCTGCTTATGGGACCTCCCGGTACAGGTAAGACCCTTCTGGCAAGAGCTGTTGCAGGAGAAGCAGGCTGCCCATTCTTCTCTATATCCGGTTCTGATTTTGTTGAAATGTTCGTAGGTGTAGGTGCATCCCGTGTCCGTGACCTTTTTGAACAGGCAAAGAAAAACAGTCCGGCTATCATATTTATTGATGAAATAGACGCTGTAGGACGTCACAGAGGCGCAGGTCTTGGCGGCGGTCATGATGAACGTGAGCAGACGCTGAACCAGCTTCTGGTTGAAATGGACGGCTTTACAGGCAAGGATAATGTCATCGTTATTGCGGCTACAAACCGCCGTGATATCCTTGACCCGGCACTGCTTCGTCCCGGAAGATTTGACAGGCAGATAGTTGTGGGATATCCGGATATTGAGGGACGTCACGCAATACTCAAAGTCCATACAAAGAACAAGCCCCTTGCGCCGGATGTTGACCTTTCCACTATTGCAAAATCTACAGTTGGCTTTACCGGTGCAGACCTTGAAAACCTGGTGAATGAAGCTTCACTCCTTGCGGCAAGAAAGAATAAAAAGGCTATCACCATGGAGGAAATCTCCGAGGCTACTATCAAGGTTGTGGCAGGTCCGGAGAAGAGATCCCATCACAAAACCGAAAAGGAAAACCGTCTTACTGCATATCATGAAGCAGGTCATGCAGTCTGCACATATTACTGTGAGCATCAGGACAAGGTGCAGCAGGTATCCATTATACCGAGAGGTATGGCAGGCGGTTACACAATGTCACTGCCGGAAGCAGATAAATCCTTTGTTACAAAGAAGGAAATGGAAGAGGATATCATTACGCTTCTGGGCGGACGTGCGGCAGAATATCTCATACTTGACGACATCTCAACCGGTGCGTCAAATGACATTGAACGTGCAACCTCAACTGCACGAAAGATGGTTACACGTTATGGTTTCAGTGAAAAGCTTGGACCTATGGTGTATGGCAATGACCATAACGAAGTATTCCTTGGAAAGGACATTGGTTCCTCAAGAGATTATTCCGAAGAGGTTGCAGCTGATATTGATAAGGAAGTAAAGGGTCTGATCGAAACAGGCTATGCTGCTGCAATTGATATTTTGCAAAAGCACATCGACCAGCTTCATCTTCTGGCAAAATATCTGCTTATCCACGAGAAGATTGACAGGGATGATTTCGAAAAGCTTATGCGTGGTGAAATGCCTGAGTCAGCATTTGAAGAAAAAACTTCTGAAACAGAATCCGAAAACACAGCTGAAGCTGATAGTTCAGCGAATGAAGAATAAAAAAGAAATGGTCTGCTGCAATTTATGCGGCAGACCATAATTTATACTCAGTCAGTATTTTCTTCGCTGTTGCTGACAGGAAATGTTTTGTAAACAGGCTCCTCCGGTTCACGGAATCCTTTTTTCAGATCTATAAGAAGCATTATCAGTCCTGCTGCAATTATTGCAATGCTTATCCATGTGGAGGTTGAAAGACCTAAGAATATTCCTCGCTCTGCATCGTCATAACGGAAACGCTCTGTTATAATACGTATAACAGGATAAGCGAAAAGATAAATGTATATAACGCTGTGGTGACGCTTTGTGCGCATCAGATAAATCTGCATTATCAGTCCGAGAATCAGCAGAAGTGCAGCTTCTAAAAGCTGTACCGGGAAAAGCTTTATGCCGTTGGGAGCGCCCAGTGCATTGGTGAATGCGATTCCGAATTCTTCAGAAGGTATACCATAGCAGCAGCCTGCCATAAAACAGCCAACTCGTCCGAAGGCATGGGCAACAGGTATTCCCGGTGCAATTGTCATAAGATAAAGCCAAAGTGACTTTTTCTGGGTTTTAGCATAGAGAAATGCTGCCAGCAGACCTCCGAAAAATCCTCCGTAAAAGACAAATCCGCCCTGCAGAACATCCCGAAGCGTGTTTAAGTTGAATCCGTAGTCCTTGAAGATGTGTATTATGTAATCGTAATCTACAGCAACATACAAAAGTTTAGCGCCTATTACAGCACCTAAAATAATGAGTGCCGCTGCCTCAATTAAATCATATCGGTTAAGCTTTGAATATCTGCAGTTAAAAAGCGCCATCAAAACAGCTAATCCGCCGCCAAGCACACAGCATATGCCGTATGTACCTATTGTTATATTAAAAAACTCAATAATCGGATACATAAAAAGTCTCCTTTATAAACAGTTAAGGCTGCTATTATAATTAAGCAGCCTTAAAATTGTATTTGCAATTTAAATTTTATTTCCGGATCATTAACCAAACAGATCTTCCAGATCCTCAAGATCATCAACGAGATCATCATAATCATAATCGCCGCTGCCGGAAACCAGTGAATTGTAAGCGTCAGTAACCTTGTAGTAACCGCAGGCATTGCAGATAATGCAGCTCATACCTGTGATAACAGCAAATGCTATACCGATAATACCGGTAACAAGACCTGCAGTACCGCTGCCGCCGTTTTTCTTGGAAGCAGCACCAAGCACGATTCCTACTACGCCGAGAATAATAGCGATGAGTGCCATCCAGCCGCCGGCTCTGAACCAGAAGCCAAGAATAAGACCTACGAAAGCAAGAAGCAGGCTGACAATACCGCAAGCCATACCAATTATGCCTAAAGTTTTGTTATTGTTGTTCATAATAGCATTCTCCTTAATGTTTCAGAAAAAGACATTCAGAATTAATAATATCTGTAAATACTGCTTGCGATATCAACAGCGTCATAGTAGTGAGCGCACTTGCAAATGATGCAGCAAAGGCCAACGATTACGCCTAAAACCATTGCAATTATGCCCATAACAAGACCTGCAGTGCCGTTACCGCCGTTTTTCTTGGAAGAAGCAGCCAGAACCACAGATACAGCACCAATGATGATTGCAAAAAGTCCGCAGATACCGCCGCCGATGTTGAAGAAACCAAGAATCATACCAAGAACAGCGAGAAGCAGGCTTACCAGACCACCAATCATTGAAATCATACCCAAAGTATTATTGTTGTTCATTATAACACCCTCCTTTAATTTTTTGAGAATAAGTCACATCTCATTTATTATTATATCATATTAACTTATAAAAGTCAATATTTGTAAAATAAAAAAGAAAATAATGTTACACGAACTTTATTCACTGCATTTGTTTAATTTGGACAATCACCGTCTGGCAGCTTTTTGCTGGGCTTTAAGTATCCTGACATCATACCCCACAAAGTGCTGATTGACATATGTGGCGAAAATACGTGAAGTTATTCGCTCGTCGTATTTATGGGATATACCGCTCCAGTCCATGTTTGTGCTTATAATAGTAGGCAGACTGCGGTTGATTCTTGTATTGATTATATTGTATATCATTGACTGATAGAAGGGAGTATCAAATTCTGTGCCCAGATCGTCAAGGATCAGAAGGTCACACTCAAGAAGAAGGGCAAGGGTATCGTTGCCGCTTGTATCACGTCCGAAATGCTCGCTTTCTATTTTTCTTAAAAAGTTAATGACCGAGTCATAGAGAACGCTGTAGCCCTTTTCAAGTACAACTGATGCAATTGAAAGGGAAAGGTGGGTCTTTCCAAGACCTGTGCTTCCGAACATCATAATGCTGGGAGAATCCTTGGAAAAATTATTTGCGTATTCCTTGCAGAATTCAAAGATGATTTCCATTGCTCTGCAGCAGTCCGCACCGCTTTCTGTTTTGTATCCTTTATAATAAGATGTATCAAAGCTTTCAAAGCTGCACAGGTTGACCTGGGCGTTTCTGTTAAGCTCAGCTGCGGCAATTTTAGCGGCAAGGTTCGTAAGACAGCTGCAGTATGTTCCGCCGCTGATGCCTGTATCGCTGCATTTCGGGCAGGTATACTGGATATCCAGATAATTTTCAGGATAACCATGGGCTTTAAGGAGCTGTCTGACCATAAGCTGAGCCTGCTGATTCTGGCATCGCAGGGCATTCACACGTTCCTCGGTGTCTTCTCCGCTGCGTATTATCTGCAAAAGCTTTCTGCTTGTCTGAAAAAGCTGTCGGTTTATTTCTGCAATTTCCGGTATAAGGGTGTTGATTTCCTCAAATCTTCGGTCGTTTTCTGTTACAGCACGGTTTCTTCTGGTACTTATCTCAGACCGTGCCTGTTCAAGATGTTCCGGCTTCATAAATATGCAGCTCCTTTTTACTCATCAATATTGTAAACCAGTGAACGGTATGCGTCCGCCATAGGACTTTCCGGTATTTCGGCTTTTTTTCTGCTGCGGGAATTTCTGTTTTTTATAGCAGTGCTGTTTTTTGCAAGCTTATCGCCCATATCAACCTCTTCACGTGTCTTGTAGCCTGCCTTTGACCACTCAGTTATGATTTTGTTCATGTAGGGCAGAGAAAGCTTATCTGTCTGCTCAATTGTCTTTTCGTAGGCATAGCGTATCAGGTCTGTTGGAACATTGAGTGCCTGCCAGCTGTCGAAAAATTCACGCTGCTTAGGTGTAGGCGTTCTCTTCATATCAAGGGTTCTTGCAATCATTCCGTGATATGAACGGCTTTCGGTGTCCTTTACAATGGCGTCATTTATCTGCTGCATTGTGCAAAGTCCCTTGTTCCACCAGGAATATAGCATTTTTTCTTCGTACTGAATGGAGTTTTTATCCATGCTCCGGCAGTAGGACATTACAGTCAGAATAATATCACAGGGAACCTGCAGGTACTGATACTGCCAGAGAAGAGAACGCTGCTGCATATGTGTAAGAGGTTCGCCGATAAGCTGTTCAGCCATGCGGAACAGCTCCATCATGCCCGGATTACGGTTAAGTTCCACGGCAATTTCGCTGGGTGTAAGAGTAACCTCACTGCTGGAACGCTGTGCTGCCGCAGCAGGAAGGATTTTTTCGGGTACAGCTGTTCTCGGGTCAGATGCAGCGGCTTCGCTCCGGTTCTCATTAAGAGAATGTTCTTCCGGTGTATTTTCATAAACAGAAGAAAAAAGCTCTGTCTGTTCCCAGAACATAACAGCCTCTTCAATAAGCTCTTCGTTCATTGAAAGAGCCTTTGAAATATCCTCCGTGTTTACGCTTGTACACTGATGACGCAGAAGATAGAGAAGAACCTTAAGCTGTGATGGTGTGGCTAATTTAAGATATTTATCAACAACAGCCACAGGTACGCCGAACATCATGCCCCAGCCCTTTGTTGTGAGAGATAGTTCCATAATAAAGTCCTCCAAAAAATACAGCAATGCACTTGACAAAAAGTGCGGAATGTGATATACTAAACAAGTAATTGCCGAAGTGGCGGAATGGCAGACGCAGCAGACTCAAAATCTGCCGGGAGCGATCCTGTACGGGTTCAAGTCCCGTCTTCGGCACCAGATGAGCAGGCTTTCCTTGCGGAGAGCCTGTTTTTTATTATAATATCTGAGTTCAGGCAGAATGTTTTTCAGATGTATTGTGCTGAGAACTTTTTTCGTGCATTTACGGAAAGTCCTGTTCTGACCTGTTTTTATATTATAACGCAATGAAGCGGATTTTTCAAGACGTTTCTGCCAACTTAATAATAAAGTTTTATGTTTATGATATTATAAGGGATAATTTGTTACTATTCTTGTACGCCTTGTAGAACGTAATTTATAACTGTTACTTTTGCAGCTTTAATTTCTCTTCCGCAAGGAATATTATGAACCGTCAGGCTCTGTCATTAAGGAAAGATAATCAGTTACCTTGAGGAACTGGAAATCAAGGTGACTGATGCTGTAAATGAACAGGTTGAAATATGGAAGAATGAAAGTAAAGAATTCAGAATTGCTCATGAAACCGGTAATCTTTATGATGAAGGCAAGCATGGCAATATGTTTCAGGCAATGGCGGGACGTGCTGTTTTTAATGATTGCTATGGAGTTTCTGAACTTATAAATGAACTTTCACACAGAAACTATTTCATCATTGTTATGCTTGACAAACTTTATCTTTGTATGCTATAATATATATGGTTAGCTACAGCTAACCGGATGGAGGTGAAATAATGAGTGTAGTAGTAGTAGGCGGAAATGATCGTATGGCGACAAGATACAAGGACATATGTAAGGCATATAACTGCAAAGCAAAGGTATTTACTCAAATGCCGTCCGACTTTGATAACAAGATTGGTACTCCTGATTTAATGGTTGTATTTACAAATACCTGTTCTCATAAGATGGCTATGCGAGTCAATCAGAAATCCAGAAAACACGATATTCCTGTTGCAAGGGTACATTGTGCAAGTGCAAATGCGCTTAAAAGTGTTCTTGAACAATACTGCGTTTGATTTTTAAAGCGCAGTTAGTCAAGACTAACATTAAAAAGGAGTGAATTTATGATGCCGCTTACACTTGCAAATGCGGGTGAAGAAAATATCATCAAAAAAGTCGGGGGCAATCCTGGCACAAGAAAATTTCTTGAAAACTTAGGCTTTGTTGCAGGCGGAACGGTAACGGTTATAAGCGAAATAGGCGGAAACGTTATCGTTAATGTAAAGGATTCAAGAGTTGCTGTTTCAAAGGAAATGGCTTGCAAAATTATGGTCTGAAGGGAGATAGTGATATGTCAACACTTAAAGAAGCAAAGATAGGCACTGCCGTTACAGTGAAAAAGCTTAGCGGAGAAGGTGCAGTCAGGCGCAGAATCATGGATATGGGCATAACAAAGGGCACTGAAATTTACGTCCGCAAGGTTGCACCTCTTGGTGACCCTATTGAAGTTACCGTTCGTGGCTATGAGCTTTCACTCCGAAAAGCTGATGCTGAAATGATAGAAACGGTTTAATTTTTTGTTAACAAGTTAGTCCAAGCTAACTTTAGAAAGGATTATTGTTATGGAAATAAGAATTGCGCTTGCAGGAAATCCGAATGCAGGCAAAACAACACTTTTCAACGCTCTCACAGGCTCGAATCAGTTTGTGGGAAACTGGCCGGGAGTTACCGTTGAGAAAAAAGAGGGAAAGCTTAAAGGTCACAAGGACGTTATCATTACCGACCTTCCGGGTATTTACTCTCTTTCACCTTATACACTTGAAGAAGTCGTGGCAAGAAATTATCTTATCGGCGAACGCCCTGACGCTATTCTCAATATCATTGACGGAACAAACCTTGAAAGAAACCTTTACCTTACAACTCAGCTTGTTGAGCTTGGAATACCTGTTGTCTGCGCTGCAAATATGATTGATGCTGTACGTAAAAACGGAGATAAAATCAGAT
>JBJERG010000207.1:0-4285 GCA_051882155.1 Ruminococcus sp. | reverse complement strand
ATAAGAATAATATTGATTGTAAGATGGGTTTATGATATAATATATGCAAAACTATCAAAAATCATAATCTGAAAGCAATTACAAAAAAGCAGGCGTTAAAACCCTCCCACCACCTTCGGTGGTTCGCCCCTCCCTTTCATGGAGGGCTGATACTCCGCATAATTTAAGTTAAAGAAAAACCTAGAAGCAATAGCATAAATGCAGCCGTCAAAAGGCTCTCCTGAAAGGAGAGCTGTCAGCGGAGCTGACTGAGAGGTTAAAACCTCTAAATTAAAATTAACTGAAAGATATAAGCGTTAAAACCCTCCCACCACCTTCGGTGGTTTCCCTCCCTACAGGGAGGGCTGATACTCCGCATAATTTAAGTTAAAGAAAAATCTAAAAGCAATAGCATAAATGCAGCCGTCAAAAGGCTCTCCTGATAGGAGAGCTGTCAGCGGAGCTGACTGAGAGGTTAAAACCTCTAAATTAAAATTAACTGAAAGATATAAGCGTTAAACCCTCCCACCGCCTTCGGCGGTTTCCCTCCCTACAGGGAGAGCTGATACTGGCGTCCCTGAAAGGGAAGCTGGCTTGCCGAAGGCAAGACTGAAGGGTTTCCTGCTGAAAGTCTGAAATTAAATTTCAAATAAAAAATATAAAAAACGAAAGGATCAGTACTATGGCTAAGATTTCCAAAGAAGACATTACCCGTGTAAAGGCACTGGGATTTCTTCACGATAAGAACACAGAGGACATTTTCAACGGAAGAGTTATCACAAGAAACGGCAAGATAACAGCTGAGGAATGCAGAGTTATCTCCGAAGCGGCAGAAAAATTCGGTTCCGGCGAAGTTGCAATGACTGTGAGAATGACAGTGGAAATACAGGGCGTACCCTATGAAAACATCGAACCGCTTCGTGAATTTCTGGCGCAGCAGGGACTTGAAACAGGCGGAACAGGCAAAAAAGTAAGACCAGTGATTTCCTGCAAGGGAACCACCTGCCAGTTTGGTCTTATTGATACATATTCACTTTCAGAGGAGATACATGAAAAATTCTATAAGGGATATGAAAAGGTTTCTCTGCCCCACAAATTCAAAATTGCAGTGGGCGGCTGTCCCAATAACTGCGTAAAGCCGGATCTCAATGATGCAGGCATTATCGGTCAGCGTGTGCCTTCTGTGGATGTTTCCAAATGCAGAGGCTGCAAAAAATGTCAGATAGAAAAGGCGTGTCCCATAAAGGCGTCAGTGCTTTCAGATGGAAAGATATGCTTTGACGAGGAAAAATGCAACCACTGCGGAAGATGTATGAACAAATGTCCCTTCAAGGCGTTTGACAACTACACAAACGGCTACCGGATTTACGTCGGCGGAAGATGGGGCAAGCAGAACGCAAAGGGACAGTTCCTTTCAAAGGTGTTCACCGATCGTGATGAGGTCATTTCCATTGTGGAAAAGGCTATTCTGCTTTTCAGATCCGAAGGCATATTCGGAGAAAGATTTTCTGATACCATTGCAAGAATCGGCTTTGAAAATGCAGAGAAGCTCCTCCTTTCAGACGAACTCCTTGAGAGAAAAGAGGAAATACTTGCCATGGAAATAAAGAAATAAACAAAAAACGGGCTGAAAACAGCTCGTTTCAGAATGTCGAAAAACCGTATTAATAGCGGGCGAGCAATGCTCGCCCCTACAGGAAAATTGCGGTTTTACGTCATTGTAGGGGCGACCATTGGTCGCCCGAAGGACATAAAATATACTTTTTTTACAAGCTGAAACGGGCTGATAACAGCTCGTTTTTTTTATAGCAGCACAAAAAGCACCATACCGGCTTGTCCGCCGAAGTATGGTGCTTTGTTACGTTTTTATGATACGAAAATCGGGTGTGTTATATATTCATAAAAATATGAACTGAGAAAACTTTTCAGAGTAAAAATATCTCTGAGAAAAAATCTTACTTATTCTTGATAGCAGCCTGAGCAGCAGCCAGTCTTGCGATCGGAACACGGTAAGGTGAACATGATACATAGTCAAGACCAATGTTGTGGCAGAATTCGATAGAGGAAGGATCGCCGCCGTGCTCACCGCAGATACCTACGTGGAGGTTCGGATTAACCGGCTTGCCCAGCTCGATAGCCATCTTCATCAGCTTGCCAACACCTGCCTGGTCGAGTCTTGCAAAGGGATCAAACTCGTAGATCTTGTTCTCATAGTAAGAAGACAGGAACTTGCCTGCGTCATCACGTGAGAAGCCGAATGTCATCTGAGTCAGGTCATTTGTACCGAAGCAGAAGAAGTCAGCGTCCTTAGCGATTTCGTCAGCTGTCAGAGCAGCTCTCGGGATTTCGATCATTGTACCAACCTGGTATTCCAGATCAACGCCAGCAGCCTTGATCTCAGCGTCAGCAGTTTCAACAACGTACTTCTTAACGAAGAGCATTTCCTTGGATTCGCCAACCAGCGGGATCATGATCTCAGGCTTAACGTTCCAATCCGGATGAGCAGCCTTAACTTCGATTGCTGCACGGATAACTGCCTTTGTCTGCATTACTGCAATTTCCGGATATGTTACAGCCAGACGGCATCCACGGTGACCCATCATAGGGTTGAACTCGTGGAGTGAAGAAATGAGAGCCTTGATGTCCTCAACGGACTTGCCCTGTGTATCAGCAAGAGCCTTGATGTCAGCTTCTTCTGTAGGAACGAATTCGTGGAGAGGCGGATCCAGGAAACGGATAGTAACCGGGCAGCCTTCCAGTGCCTCGTAGAGTGCCTTGAAGTCGCTCTGCTGCATCGGGAGGATCTTCTCCAGAGCTGCTTCACGCTCTTCAACTGTTTCGGAGCAGATCATTTCACGGAATGCATCGATTCTGCCTTCACCGAAGAACATATGCTCTGTACGGCACAGACCGATACCGTCAGCGCCGAAGTGTCTTGCCTGCTGAGCATCCTTAGGAGTATCAGCATTTGTACGAACGCCAAGCTTCTTGTACTTGTCAGACCATTCCATGATCTTGCCGAAGTAACCGCTGTCTGTGTTTGCAGGAACAGTCGGGATAGCTTCGCCGTAGATGTTACCAGTTGTACCGTCGAGAGAAATGTATTCGCCCTCAGTATATGTTCTGCCAGCCAGCTCGAACTTCTTGTTCTCTTCGTCCATCTTGATAGCGCCGCAGCCGGAAACGCAGCAAGTACCCATACCACGAGCAACAACGGCAGCGTGAGAAGTCATACCGCCACGAACAGTCAGGATACCCTCAGCAGCAACCATGCCTTCGATGTCCTCAGGAGATGTTTCCAGACGAACCAGAACAACCTTTTCACCCTTAGCAGCCCATTCCTTAGCGTCATCAGCTGTGAATACGATCTTACCGCAGGCAGCACCGGGAGATGCAGCCAGAGCAGAAGCAACCGGAACAGCCTTCTTCAGAGCAGCAGCGTCAAACTGCGGGTGAAGCAGAGCGTCCAGTGACTTAGCATCGATCTGCATCAGTGCTTCTTCCTCAGTGATCATGCCCTCTTCTACCAGGTCGCAGGCGATCTTGATAGCAGCAGCAGCAGTTCTCTTACCATTTCTTGTCTGGAGCATATACAGCTTCTTGTCTTCGATTGTGAATTCCATATCCTGCATATCTCTGTAGTGATTTTCCAGAGTGCTGCAGATCTGTGTGAACTGCTCATAAACCTCAGGCATTGTATCAGCAAGCTGCTGGATGGGCTGAGGTGTACGTACACCGGCAACAACGTCTTCGCCCTGTGCGTTCATAAGGAATTCGCCCATGAGCTTCTTTTCGCCTGTTGCAGGGTTTCTTGTGAATGCAACACCTGTACCGGATGTATCACCCATGTTACCGAATGCCATCATCTGTACGTTTACAGCAGTACCCCATGAATACGGGATATCGTTCATCATTCTGTAAACGTTAGCTCTCGGGTTGTCCCAGCTTCTGAATACGGCTTCAACAGCGCCCATCAGCTGCTCTACAGGATCAGTGGGGAAGTCCTTGCCGATCTTGTTCTTGTATTCAGCCTTGAACTGCTCAGCCAGGATCTTGAGGTCTTCAGCAGTCAGGTCAACGTCCTGAGTAACGCCTCTTTCTTCCTTCATCTTGTCAATCAGTTCTTCGAAGTACTTCTTGCCAACTTCCATAACTACGTCAGAATACATCTGGATGAATCTTCTGTAGCAGTCACGAGCCCAGCGCTCATTGCCGGACTTAGCAGCCATAACTTCAACAACGTCCTCATTCAGACCAAGGTTGAGGATAGTGTCCATCATACCCGGCATGGATGCTCTTGCACCTG
>JBJERG010000206.1:0-4293 GCA_051882155.1 Ruminococcus sp. | reverse complement strand
GGCTGTCAAAAAAGCTGCCGCAAATCATAAATGCGACAGCTTTTATAATAAATTTAATCATGAAGCTTACGGTGGTCAATAACACGCACTGCCTTGCCCTCACTGCGTACAATGGTCTTTGGAGCAACAAGATGTACTCTTGGAGAAATACCAAGCATTGTCTTGATAGCAGATGCCAGCTTCTTCTCACGAATCTCAAGCTCATCCTTTGCCTTTTTGTATTCCTCCGGACTAAGCTCAACATTTATATCAAGGGTATCTGTGTTATTTACTCTGTTTACCTCAATCTGATAGTTCGGAGTATAGCCCTTATTAAGAAGTACAGTTTCAATCTGAGATGGAAATACATTGACGCCACGAATAATGAGCATATCGTCACTTCTTCCCATAGGCTTGGACATCTTTATAAGTGTACGGCCACATGAACACTTCTTTCTTGACAGAACGCAAATATCACGTGTACGATAACGGATAAGCGGAAATGCTTCCTTTGTAAGAGATGTGAATACCAGCTCACCCTTTTCACCTTCCGGAAGAACCTCGCCTGTTTCAGGATCAATTATTTCTGCAAGGAAGTGGTCTTCATTGATGTGCATACCTGTCTGCTCTTCACATTCAAAAGCAACACCAGGACCTGATGTTTCAGTCAGACCATAAATATCATATGCTTTGATACCCAAAGTCTGCTCTATATCCCGGCGCATTTCCTCTGTCCATGGCTCTGCGCCGAATATTCCTGCCTTCAGACTATTATCCTCCGGACTATATCCCTTTTCTTTAAGTGTTTCACCTATATATGCCGCATATGAAGGTGTGCAGCAGAGAATTGTGGACCCAAGATCCATCATAAACTGAATCTGTCTTTCAGTATTTCCGGAAGACATAGGAAGTGTGAGACAGCCTACCTTATGAGAACCGCCGTTAAGACCTGGGCCTCCTGTAAACAAACCGTATCCATAGCTTACATGACAAACATCCTCGTTTGTGCCGCCTGCTGCAACTATTGCTCTTGCGCAGCAGTCTTCCCATATATCCACATCATCCTGGGTATAAAATGCAACCACACGTCTGCCTGTAGTACCTGATGTTGACTGTATTCTGACACAATTTTTTAAATCTGTTGCCAGAAGTCCGTATGGATACTGATCACGAAGATCAGCCTTTGTCAGGAAAGGAAGTTTCTTTAAATCATCAAGAGATTGTATATCCTCAGGAGTAAGTCCTCTATCATTCATAAGTTTCTTGTAATAAGGAACGTTATCATAAACATGCTTAACCTGCTTTATAAGACGTTCCTCCTGAAGCTTTCTCATATCCTCATGGGACATGGTTTCAATTCCTGGCTGATAATAACGCTTTTCCATGTTTTTATATTCTCCTTTGAATTTAAGATACCGCATCAGAAGCGGATAAAAAAGGCTTGCAAAAAGTCTGCTTTAGGAGTATAATAATATCAGCATATACATAAAGGAGCAAAACATAAATGATTATTGATTTCCATACACATGTATTTCCTGATGCAATTGCGAAGCCTACGATAGACTTCCTTGCCTCAAAATCCGGTTATACACCCTATGCAGACGGAACTCTGCATGGTCTGACTGCCCTTATGAAAAGCGGCGGCATTGATAAAAGTGTGATACTTCCTGTTGTCACCAAGCCATCTCAGTTCAATAAAATAAATGAGTTTGCTGCAGAACTTAACGGAACAAATGGCATCTATTCCTTCGGCGGCATTCACCCTTTTGATGAAACTCCCTTCAAACATCTTGATGATATAAAGAAAATGGGCCTTTACGGCATCAAGCTTCATCCGGACTATCAGGGAACATTTATCGACGATGACCGTTACATAGGAATCATTCGCTATGCTCTGAAAATAGGACTTGCTGTAATAACACATGCAGGAATTGATGACGGCTGCAGCGGCGAAGTAAAATGTTCGCCTGACAGAATACTTCGTGTATTGGATAAAGTATACAATGGAAATATGCCTTCTGAACCACGTATTATACTGGCACACGCAGGCGGCTTTAAAATGTATAATGAAGTACTTGAAAAGCTATGCGGTCTTCCTGTATATTTTGACCTTGCATATGTAATGCAGTTTGCAGATCCTGATATAATACTGTCTATTATTCGCACTCATAGTGCAGACAAAATTTTATTTGCGTCAGACAGTCCATGGAGTGATCCCGGAATTAGTGCAAAGCACCTCAGCGCATTGCCTATCACGGAAGAAGAAAAAGAAAAGATCCTATTTAAAAATGCTCTGGCTGTTCTTGGCAAATAACTATTTAATATTTTACCACATCATTTCTTATTTTTCAAGTACTTTTTTCACATTTTGACTTTTTTTCACAATTTGTAAATAAAACCTGCCGTATTGTTCTTCAAAATACGACAGGTTTTTTATGACAATACCGCAAGACATCAGGAAGATTTTATACGGTACTGCCTTATATTATGAAATTATTTCTTCCCATATGGGATCTATACCTGTGGCAGACAGAGCATAATATTTCAAAATATATGCAGCATCTGAAATCTGTATTTTTCCATCGCCATCTATATCAGCCTGATCGAGATCCAAATCAGGTTCAAGACCTGCACTTGATGAAGCGTAGCAGGAAAGAACAGCAGATGCGTCAGAAATACCCACGACGCCATCTCCATTTACATCGCCCTTCAGTCTGTCCGTATACAAAAGCTTTATATACTGCTCGCAAACAAGCACTCCTTCATCTGTTATATATTCATTTGCTCCTATTATACTGTAATCAGAATGATCAGATAATTCAGTTGTAATAAAAAAATGATATTCGCTTCCTGAAACATTCTCAAATCCCGGATCCTTTATCACAATATTTTGATTATAGAAGGATTTCTTGTCAGAAGCAACTTCAATGTTAACCGTATACTGTGAAGCATATTCCCCGCTGTCAACAAGATATTCGCAGCAGCTTAGTTCTAAAAAGTATGATTTTACTGTTTCGCTGCTTTCATTTAAAAGATCGGCGTCATAATATCGAAAGATACCCTCTGGTTCAGTTTTATCAACTGTAATATGAAGTGAACCTTCATTTTGAATATGAACGTAAATCCTGCCTGATGTATCAAGCAGTGTTATAGCATCCTCAATAGGTACTGACACCGCTTCTAAAGCAATACTCTCAATGCTCATATTCTGAACCAAAACAGCAAAAGAACAAATTGCAGAAAAGAATCTTTTCTTCATAATCAGTCACCGGATATTATATCGACATATAATATTTAATCTCAGTTACAGATGTACCGTCAGTACAGAATTCCATGACATAATTGTCATCAGTTTTATATCTGTACACATTTGTGTCCTCTGTAAGGCACTGATCTTTTCCATATGCCGCATAGATTTCATCTATGGATGATCCCTTCTTTATGCCTTTATTTGTGCAGACTTTATCTCCTGTAAGGACAATTTCAGTAATAAATTCTCCAGCAGAACCGTCATCCTTTGTCATGTTTTCAGTAACTACACGAAATCCGTCGCAAATATATACATATGAATCAGAGCCTCCGTGAACAGGCATACCATCCGATACCTGCAGTGCAATAGAAGTCAGTGAAGGCTGAATATTTCCTGCCCTGAGAACAATACCATTTGAGGTAAAGCACATATCCTGTGCAGGGTTAAACATTCCGTCAGGTGCATTCTGGGTTGCCATGGTAGTTTCCGGCGGTTTTGTAACTGACACAGTGGTTTCTGTTGTCCTGGGCTTCGTAACTGTTACAATTACTACCTTTGTGGCAGCATGGGGCTGTGTTGTTGTAGAACGGCCTCCGGGCTGTCCCACAAATTGAACAGATACATTTTTTGTAGATGCGGTACTCAGTACTGAAGTAGTTTCAGTTTCAGATTCAGATATCACAGATGAAGTTTCTGTAACAGCTGATGTTACAATTTCAGAAGATGCTTCAATTAGAGATTCTGATGATACAGTAACATTGCTTTCTATTTCAATCTGATTCATATCCTCCACACTGTTATCTACAGATCTACCGCATGAACAGCCAACAAAAACTGCACAAGCAACTGCAGAGGCTGCTACCAATGCTGCTATTTTAATTTCCATAACATAATTCCTTTCCCACGCTTTTAAAAAATATATTCCATACCTATTATAGTAATATATTATACTCACAACCATTCTTAATGTCAACTTTTTTTCCTTCTTATACGAAAAAACAGTGATTTTTACCGATTTATATTTATTGCCGAAGCAAAAACTGTTGAAATTAGATTTGATTTAT
>JBJERG010000205.1:0-4307 GCA_051882155.1 Ruminococcus sp. | reverse complement strand
CCTGATATTTTTTGTTCTGTGAAATGTGTATTCAAGGCGTAACCTTACGCTAAATAATAAAGCTGTGGATTGCATTAAAGAAATATCCTACAATGATGATTCCAATCGTGCAGATTGTCACGAAAATTCCCAGCAGCTTTGGTTTAACAGCCTTTCTCAGCATAATCATAGAGGGCAGTGAAAGAATTGTCACACCCATCATGAAGGCAAGAACCACGCCCAGAAATGCTCCTTTTCCCAGAAGTGCCTCAGCAATTGGTATGGTTCCGAAAATATCCGCATACATTGGAATTCCTGCAATGGCTGCCAGAATTACACCGAATGGATTGTCATTGCCAAGAAGTTTTATGACCCATTCTTCCGGTATCCAGTTGTGTATAACTGCACCTATGCCTACACCTATTAATATATATGGAAACACCTTTTTAAGTGTACTCCAGACCTGTTCCAGCGCATATCCGGCACGTTCTCTGAAATGCAGCTTTTCCTGTGGTGTGTCCATAGCTTTTGCATTACGGATAAATTCCTCCACCTGATTTTCAAGGTGCATTTTTTCAATAAGCGTACCGCCTATCACAGCAATGACAAGGCCTGCGATTACATAAATGACAGCAACCTTCCACCCGAAAATACTCATAAGCAGCACAAGGGATCCCAGATCCACCATGGGCGAGGAAATCAAAAAGGAAAATGTCACTCCCAGAGGAAGTCCTGCACTTGTAAATCCCATAAACAATGGAATAGAGGAGCATGAGCAAAAGGGCGTCACAGTACCCAGCAGTGCGGCAATACAGTTTGCGCCGACGCCATGAAAACGTTTCAGTATTTTCTTTGTGCGTTCAGGAGGAAAGAAACTCTGTATATACGAAATTATGAAGATCAGAATACATAGCAGGACTATTATTTTGATCATATCGTAAATAAAAAAATGAATGCTTCCGCCTGTTTTTTCGCTTGTATCAAGCCCGACGGAATTCAGAATAGTGCCGATCAGACGATTCAGCCATGCCATACCAAGAACCTCATTCTGAAGAAAATCCCAGAATGATCTTATCATATCCATAAGGTTTCTCCTTTCTGAAATCTATTCAAACCTGTGCAGTCGGATTATCATCCGCAGCATGGGTTATTTTCATCTGAATTTTTTACAGTGGTCAGAGCGTCAAAACATTTTCTTGCATATGCCGTACCCTCTGCTGAGATGCGGTAATGCATCCATTTTCCTTCTTTTCGGCTCATAACAATGCCGCTGTCGCAGAGAATTTTCATATGATGAGAAAGCGTCGGCTGAGTAATATTCAGCTCGTCCAGCAATTTGCAGGCGCATTTTTCACCGTCCTGTAACAATTTTAAAATCATTATACGGTTTTCATCGCAGAATGCTTTAAAGATCGCAGCAGTTTTTTTTGCGTCAGTTATCATGCGTTTTCTCCTCCCAGTGTTAAACCCATCTGATACGCCTGTTTTGTAAATCGTTTTATACATTCATTACGATTTTCATCATTGCCGTATCCTCTTGTCATTTCATCAAAAATAATCATTTCAGCTGATTTTGCCCTGTTGTGGATACGATCGCCAAGCATGACTGTTTTCATGGCATTTATCTGTTCCAGCCTCACGTTATCTCTTACGCTGCCGCCCATTGTTACAAGAAACAAAGTTTTTTCAAGCTGTTTCATTGCGGGATTATCTCCATACGCAAAACCATAAGTCCATACACGCTGAAACCAGCCAGTTAAAAGTGCAGGACATTCTGTCCAGAAAACAGGGTAAATAAATACAATTACATCGGAATTATTGATTTTTTTCTGCTCCTCAGTAACGTCAGAGGGAACAGGTAAATGATTTTCATAAAATACCTCCCGTTTGTATTCCGACTCAGAGAATTCAGGATCAAACTTCATTTCATATAAATCAGAAACTTCATAGCTGTTTCCTGCGTCAGTCAGTCCCTTTATAAATGCTTCCTTTACCTGTGCAGTAAAGCTTTCATTGCAGGGATGACAATATATAATCAGTACTTTCATGGAGTCACCTCATATTCAAATTTATCTATCTATTATTATACCCTATATATTGAAAAAAGTCAATATGTATATTTGCACAAAAAATCTTTTTATATTTCAGGCATAAAAAATGCACCGTAATCCTGAAAAACTACGGTGCAAATATGGTTGGAGTAGCTGGATTCGAACCAGCGAGTGACGGAGTCAAAGTCCGTTGCCTTACCGCTTGGCTATACCCCAATTTGTACATAACAATAAACATTATACATTATATCGGAGTGAAAGTCAAGACTTTTTTTGTATATTAACAGAACTTTTGATTTTGCGGGTATGCTTAACAAAGAAAGATGCTGTTACGCCGCAGAAAATGCCGGCACCTATACCGAACAGCACAAGCAAAGGAAGGTATGAAAAAACTGCTGAAGTTTTCATAATGAGTGCAGCAGCGCATATTTGTCCGAGATTATGAAAAACTCCTCCGGCAGCTCCGATGAACCAAAGACACTCATTTCCAAAAATCTTAATGCACAAAATCATAGCACCGAAGCTAAGCAAACCTCCTGCGAGGGAATACGCCAGTGAAATAATTTGCCCTGCAAAAAAGCTGCCGAGAAATATTCGTACCATAAGCACAGAGAATGCGTCACCTTTTGTATGGCAGGAAAGAAGGTAAATAGTTACAACATTGGCAATGCCGAGCTTCATGCCTGGGATGAAAAAAGCAGGTGAAGGCAGCAGTGCTTCCACAATGAAAATCGTAAGAGCAATAGCTGAAAACATTGAAAGCCTTACAAGATGTTCTGTTTTTCTGCGATTATTTTCCACTGGTTTTTTCCTTTATTATTATGACAACCTTGTTCGGCAGGCATACAATGGGAGTGTCCTCATGCTCTCTGTAACCCATTTTTACACAAAGCTGATCCTTGCAGCTGGCGGATTTCATATGAATTCTGCTGTCAGTTACTTCTATAACATTTTCATTTCCGTCTTCGTCTTTGATGGTTATGATTTTTCCGTCCGTGCTGCCATCCAGAGGAAGTTTTGCAATTTCTTCGCCGTTATGGTAAACATATGCAACATTCCCGCTTTCAGAATATTTACCATAAACAAGTGCGGCTGCACATACAGCGGCAGCAGCAGCAGTTATACCTATTGGTATCAGGTTCTTTATCTTCATTATATATACCTCCGATTGTAAACTATATAATGGTCATCTCTAAAAACCCACTCACCCTTCATCTGCGGCACACCTTTACGCCACCTTCACTTTCAAAAAAAACTTGAAATACACAAAGCATTTCTGCGTTTTTCCTCAAGTGAATCTGCCGCAAATCTGCACCACATCTGACGGATTCGGAGTATTTATATATGCCCTAATTATTATAACACATAATGAGTGTTTTTTCAAGACATGATTTTTCGTGATTTCCCTTTTAAAAGCAATAGTACTTCTTTCAATGCGACAACAGAATCTGACATTCTTCGTTATAAAAAAGATGTATAATAAATAGTACTCTTATTTATTCGTACTATACACCTGAAGGGAAAGGACGGGAGCCTTATGTCAAACGAATGCTTTAAAAAGAAATCATCTTTTTCATTATTTCGGGAAACTGCATTATCTTTTTTATGCGGTCTTATTTTTTCCTGTGCTCAGCTTGGAAGCATAGCCTCTCCAATACCGGTTGCAGCGGCTGTATGTACAGGCTGCCTCGGCTCTGTGTCTGTTCTTTTGGGTGCTATTGTGACAGGCTTTATCTCCGGAACGTTTATACCTCAGATTCCTCTTCTGATTTCACTTATGCTTGCGGCTTGTGTACGTATATTTTTACGTGAGTGGAGTTCCTCCGGCTTTGTTTCCGTATCAGCTTCATTATGTGTTTTTGCAGCAGGTATGGTGTATTCATTTGCACAAAATAAAGGTGCAGAAGGAATACTTGTTTCAGTTATGAGTGCGTTTCTTACAGGAACAACAGCATATTTTCTGAGTACCGTACTTGCAAGCTTTAATAATCAAAAAAAGATTCATCTGAAATCATCTGTTGGCTGTGCGGCAGCGGTGGTTTACTTTGTTCTGATAGCAGCCTTGTGTTCCTTTGAGTATTCTATGATCAATCCGGGATATATTATAGGTGTTGCAGTTACGCTTATTGCTGCGCAGCGATTCCGATATTCCGGCGGCGTTATATGCGGAGCGCTTACAGCCTGCGGAGCCATGCTTTCAGCAGAGGAACTTGGAATGAGTCTTGCATTTTTGCCTGTAACAGGACTTCTTGCAGGGTACATGGCTGAAAACGGCAG
>JBJERG010000204.1:0-4312 GCA_051882155.1 Ruminococcus sp. | reverse complement strand
CGTTTTATCTGCATATCAAAGGAAATAGAAGTATCCGAGGAAGCTGATATCATTTCAGTTATGCTCACTCTTCCCAACGTTCCCGGTATTCTGAGTAAGCTTCTTATGAAATTCTTCATCCAGAATATTGACCTTGTGAAAATTGAAAACCGTCCTATCCGTGACGGAAGCTTTGATGTTGTGTTCTACATAGATTTCAAAGGAAATATCCGTGACAGAAGCATTTCACTCTTTATTACAGAGCTTTGCAAGACCTGCAAAAAATTTAAATTACTGGGTAATTCTGCTTCATTTAAATCTGAATAAGCTATAAAGGGACTGCTGCAAGGCTTAAATCTGCAGCAGTCCCTTTTCTGTTTTAATTTCAGGAATAAGTGCATCACACCTGGCAGATTTATCCGACTACAAATGTGAACCTTCCGCTTTTAAGTCCCAATACAGATCTCAGCGATTCGCCTGTAACGGTTTTTGTGCCGCCTATTACTGCGCTTGTTATGTATCCTCCGCTGCCAACATTAAGAGTTATCCATGAATGGGCGCTGTCTGTAAGAACAACTCCATACGCCTTCTGAAGACGAGATTTTACCTCCTGCGCCGACATATATGTCACCGTACCGTAATGTGGATCATACAATGCGTCATACTCGCAGGGTACGCTTATCAGATACGGATAATCAGTTCGGAATACATCGTAAGCGCTTGCTGTATATCCTCCGCTGGAGGCACTGAATACTGTCATCGCATAGCTTCCGTTATAATACAAAGCCTGTCCTAAAACTGATCTGACCGCATCTCTGACATTTTCAGGCGGATTTGGCTTGCATATCAGAGAACCGGAGGTGCCTCTGGGATTCATGATTATTGTATATGCCGCAACTGCCTGTGCTTTCATGGCTTCCACATGCATAGAGTCTGACATCTCGTTATATACAACCATTGATACTATATCAAGAACGCTGCCGGTTTTTCCTCCTGCTGTTACAGATTCCGGAATCTGAGTCTGAACAAGGGTAGTTCCCGGATAGTAATGGAAAAGTATCTGCCTGTAATCATAACCGCCGTAAACAGCATAGGCATTCGCACCATTCTGGCTCAGTCCTACGCCATGTCCGAATCCATATGTAGTAAATGCAAACTGTCCTGCGCTTACTGATGCTGCCATAGATATTGCTGCATCGGGTCCGGACGCTGCTCCAAGCTCAGATGATGCAATCTCACCGGGTTTCAGAGTTTGTTTAAGAACAGCTTCTTCCTCATCCACCTCTTCATATTCCACCAGTGAAAGCTTTGGTATTTCAGATACATTTTCTTTGCTTCTGAACTGCATAGTATCAGCCATAGAAAAATTATGTACCGCAGGTGAAGAAGAGGACGGCAGTTTATCTGCTGCGTTTCCTGAGAAAGCTCCTCCAAAGGCAAATGCAGCAGCAATAAAAGCAGCTGTCATGCCTAAAAATTTCTTATGAACTTTCATTTTCTGTTTTATTCCGATTTACTATTTATAAGCTTCTTTACTGATTCCTCTGTTTCATCGTCACGCAGTCTTCTTGCAACAATGAGAAAACGTGAATTGTCTTCGTCAGAATAACAGGTAGAAAGTGTAAGGATATCATCGCCAAATTCCACATCGATCTTATTGTCGATCATATTCATTTTCTTGATAGTATCTACATAGTAATTGAAATGCTTCTCATCGTCCAGGTCTTCCATATTCCAGTATGGGAAGCCTTCCCATGTCATGGGATCAGCATAAACATCGTCATTAGGAGGAACCGCATCGCCTGAGGTTATTATCAGACCAAAGATTACATATGTATAATCCTTATAATTTGAGCTTAATTTTACAATGGGTGCTTCATTGTAAAATTCCAGATCCTGACGATATCGTCTGAGTGAACCAAACATTGTATTATCAGCCATGTTATGACCATAAAGCACAATATTCTCAGAATGCTCTTCTTCATTCCAGCTGAATACATCACGATAGTCCATAAATACAGTACCTGCTCTGAAATCCTGACCGTCAAATCCGATATGCAGGTAATAATCATTGTCAACTGTCTGAACAACCGGATTATCAACATCTGTACCGGGAACACTTATGTATCCTACAGTATCCGGATTCTGCTCCAGAAGTTTCTCCGCACGTTTCAGAAGCGGCGGTTCTGTAGGCTCTTCCTCCTTGGGAACAGTTTCAATTACAGAATCTGTATTCTCAGACTTTTCATCGGTTATCGTAGTAACCTCAGCTGTCTGATCGATTTTTGAGCTGCATCCTGCTGCAGCACAAGCGAAAGCAGATAAAATTGCTGCACATGCCAGTAAATTCCTTTTCATAAAAACATCTCTTTTCTATTATTTTTATACTAATACCTTAAATTGAAATAGATAAAATTGCGAGCAGAAATTTTGTCAGTATAGAAGAATACCGCAAGCTGGGCTTTCGCCCAGCGAGGACATTCGACGACGAATAGCGAAATTTATGCCGCAAGTTTGTCTATTGATGTTTGAGGGATTAATATTAACCATACGGAACAAAATCAGCGTCTGGATCATAATTGCTGCTGTCCTTATGGATTGTTGGCCATTTTATATTTGGATTAGGTTTGCTGCCGTAAACGCCATCGTATGGATCTTCACCTTCACGAAGCGCTCTTGCGCACACCACAAGACGTCCATTATTCACAACGCTGCTGCAGGTAGAGAGCGTAAGAAGTCTGTCACCGTATTTCACATCAACATCAGTGAGTCGGAGGGTGCGGCGTTTGATTTCATTGACATACTTATAAAAATCATCTTCATCCTGAAAATCTATACAATTCCAGTACTCAAAGCGGGTATCGGTAGTATCTACCGCATCTGCTATAAAGTAACCATATATCTTGAATGTATACTTTTTGTAATTGGAATTGACTTCAATCAGAGGGTGTTTTTCGTAATAGTCATCAATCTCCCTGTATTTCCGAAGACCTCCGAACATGGATCCGTCCTTCATATTATGACCGTAAACGATCAGATTGTCAGAAGAAGGAACCTTCAGATGTCCATCGGAACCAACATTATCAAAATTACAGCGGAAATCAAGGAAAATAGACCCAAGATGAGAAGAATTTCCGTAAAAATCATGCTGAAGAAAATATTCCTCTCCTTCATCATCATCCTTATTCTGCATAACAGGATAATTAATCTCTGTATCGGGAATAGTTATATAACCTACTACATCAGGACTAAGCTCCAGAAGTTTTTCTGCACCCGGAAGCATCCTATAGGTTGTGTCCTCAGTGGGAATTTCGTCATCAGTTATGACTTCATTGTCAGCTTCAGTTTTATCCTCGGTTTTATTATTTTCAGATAAACTGCTTTTGTACTGACTGACTATATCATCATACTTCTGATTTGTTTCATATCTGTTATAAAGCTCTGTGCCAAGCCATACAAGGCAGCTTATAAACACACAGGCAGACAGCCAGAACACGGATTTTCTGAGTATCTCACTGAAATTATCTCCCTTTCGAGGAATAACACCGCCCGAAAAACCTTTTTTTCTTTTCCTATGTACTTTTCTTCCAGGTGCTTTTTTTCTCTTAGGACGTCTTTTTGCAGCAAGCCGTGCTTCAATACGCTCTTGCATCTCGTACTTTTCCCGGTTGTCCTTCCTGTCTTTAACATACTTTACATTCTCAGTTATCCGGTCAAGGATCTCCTCCTCTTCCTCTTTCTGAGCAATTGCATTCAGTGCATCCCTTATGCTGCTTATCTTATCGCTTTCACTGACAGATTTTCTTTCACCTGCTTCGGAATTATCACCTGCAGGATAATCATTCTGCTTCTCAGATTTTTCTCCGCTGATGTCAGGTTTGATTTCCTGCATTCCTATTCCTCCACAAGCATTCTGTGAGCTATTCCAAATGCACACACTGCAGCAGCTCTGCGCACTTCTGCACGGCTTATTTTGCACATCCTATAGGTTTCAAGATGTGCTGTACAAAGCTTTTCACCGCAGACAATTCCTGCGTAAACAGTACCCACTGGACACGTATCTGTTCCTCCGCCAGGTCCTGCTGTTCCTGTAATTGAAATGCACAGCTCTGCACCCGACAGGGATTTCAGTCCCATTGCCATAGCTTCTGCTGTTTCAGCACTTACTGCACCGAACATTGACAAGGTTTCAGCCGGTACTCCCAGAAGCTTATTTTTAGCTGAATTCGAATAAGTGCAGATTCCCATCTCAAACACACGTGACGCACCGGGAACATTTGTTATAAGCTCCGACAGCAGTCCTCCGGTACAGCTTTCCGCAGTACTGATTTTC
>JBJERG010000203.1:0-4328 GCA_051882155.1 Ruminococcus sp. | reverse complement strand
CTGGATACCCTGTACCAGTTTTCCATATCAGACTCTGTATCTTTTATCAGTTCCATTCGTTCCTTTGGATAATATATAAGAGATGCAAGAGCAATCTTTTCATTTGTACCGAGTGTATGCCCGAATACATCATCTATCTTCTTACGGACTGCACCGGAGCCATTTCGCAGCACATGGGAAAATGCTTCATATTCTCCATGGATATCGGACAGAAAATGTTCTGTTCCCTTAGGAAGATTAAGCACAGACTGAAGATTTATGATCTCTGTCGTAGCACGTCCGATTGTGGGAAATATCTCAGCAAGCGGTTCCAGATAATGTGATTTAGTATAAGCCATTGTTCCTCCTGATTTAATGTATTTTTTTGAATAAACGATCATATTCCAATTCATTTTATATTATAACACATATCCCTCCGATTTGCAAGAAGAAAATCTATTATAACCCGCAGTAATAATTTTTTTTGCAAATATCCCTTGCAACAAGCGGAAAAAGGTGGTATAATAAAATTGGTATATCATATCCCGGAAAGGAGCCTTGCACAAAGCGAGGAACATTATATTATGAATCAGACATCTTCAAAAGCAACGCAGCTTCTTCTTGCCTGCGTAAGTTTAATCTATCTTTTCATCATTGCCGGAATAAGCGTACTTTCAGCTTTGTATACGGTAAGCATTCCAAACAAGCCCCTTCTTACGGTCGCCCTTTCCCTTATTGGTCTGCTGGCAATCGCTGCAATGCTTTACTCCCGCAATCACTTCATAACAAAGCTAAGCTGTATGCTGCTTCTGCCGTGTCTGCTGCCTACAGTGCTTATAAATTTCCACGAATGGTCACTCATCGTACCTCTTGCAGTTACCTGCCTTCTTATGTTTTTCTTCTCAGGAGTACAGGAAACTCCAAAGACCATTTTAGGAACCGTCTATCTGCTTATCTATGTCCTTGGTTCTCTTGGGTATTTCCTTGCAGTTTCACTTTTTGCCACAAAAAGCGTTTCAACACTGCTTGAATCCCGTGTGTCAGATTCTGGATCATACCGGTATTCACTTGTAAATACCGAAGACAGCTCCGGAGGAAGCACTAAGGTTGAGATCTCTCCAAATGATATGGACATAAGCTTTTCAGTAATCTCATTTCTTGCAGAAGGCTATGAGCGTACTGTTTACATTGAACGCCCTGTTCAGAATGAGATTTCCCTTGAATGGAAAACAGTAAGCCGTTCTGAAATCACAAAGGAGCTTAACGAAATATCTGACAGTGTTACAATTGATCTTTCCGATGAGGCAAAATCATCTCTCGGTTATGCAGATGACGCAGATGTTTATCTGAGAGATCTGTCCGACAGCACTTTAAAGGATCTTGGCGTTCCGGATCAGACTGACGTGCTTTATCTGAACGGCACACCCTGTTTCCGCTCATACATCGCCATTCTTGAGGAATATTTCTCCTCATCAGAGCGTGTATCTTCTGTATTCTGATTCAACAGGTGAAAAAATGGCTAAAGAAAAAACAGAAAAAACGAATGCTATGCGCATACTTGACCGTTCAAAGGGAACCTACATTCATCGCTGCTGGGAAAATGCCACTGCGGAAAATACCGGCACTGAACTGGCGGCGGCATTAGGTCAGGATCCGGGGCAGGTTTTCAAGACCCTGGTTACAGAATCAAAATCCGGAGCATATTATGTTTTCATGATACCTGTGGCAGAAACTCTCGATCTGAAAAAAGCCGCATCAGCCGTAAACGAAAAGGCTCTTTCCATGCTTAAAGCCAAAGAGCTTCTGCCTGTTACAGGTTATGTTCACGGAGGATGTTCGCCCGTTGGTATGAAAAAGCAGTTCCCTACTGTTATACATGAAACAGCCGCAGATTATGATACGATTCTTTTCAGTGCAGGCAGGATAGGTCATCAGCTGGAAACATCACTTGAAGTTCTCAGCCGTGTTGTTAAATTTACTCTTGCGGATATTATAATATGAGCCCTGAAGCAATGACGACACTATTACGTATATAACAGCGGCAAGTAAAATGTATATAACAGATAACAGCAAGGATCCCTTTGTTTCTGCTCCGATAAAATGAAACAGGGTATATGGGAGATAAAACGCAGCAGCCGCACCAAACAGCGGATAAATCAGCAGTTCTTTCCAGTCCGGTGACAGTCCCGTTATTCTGAATGTTTTCACAAGACGCATACAGTTTCCGAAAATATTGCTTGCATAATATGACGCAACAATCCCGTAAAAGCCTATAACAGGTACAAGCACAAGAACAACTGATATTCTTACTGCATACTCAGCAAGGTAATTCAGCATGGAAAACTGCTGTCTGCCTGTACCTTTTATTATAGCTTCAAGAATGATTTCCAGATAGATAAAGGGTACCACCGGTGCAAGCAGTCTGATCATTTTTCCGGCAAGCGGATCCTCATGCAGAATCCGGACAAGCTCTTCTCCGAATACAAGAAAGCATACGGAAACAAATACTGAAAACAGCATAGTAAATTTCAGAGAACGCTTTGTAAGATACTGAAGGCGTTCTTTTTTTTCGCCGGATACAGCACGTGCTGCTTCCGGTATAAGTATCCCTGACAATACACATAAAACCGCCGTGGGAAAAAACAGCACCGGAATAACAATTGCCTCGAAAACACCGAAATGAGCAAGAGCTGTTTCAGCCGTACTGCCTGACTGCCTTAATGTCATGGGAATAAGCGCATCATTTGCAGTACTGAGAGCCGATGTAAGACAGCCGCCGAATATTACAGGCAAAGCAAGACGTATGTATCCTGAAAATTTAACTGATGTGCTTTCTGAGGTTTTCATTCTGTGAGTCAGAAAGTCAGAGATGAGTATTATCAAGCTGACAAATGTTCCGGCTGCCATACTGAATGCAAGAGCAGTGCAGATACTGCCTGCGTCCTTCGCTCCTGTTCTGAGTATAAATACTGCAAGAACAAGCATTTTTACAAGAAATTCGCACACATCGCAGAATGCAGTCAGCTTTACTCTGCATACAGCATTGCACCAGCCTTTAAGACAGGCGGCAATTCCTCCGAATGGAAGAACAGCTCCGAGAATACATACTGTATCTGCCATATCACTGCTGTGAAAGAAATATTCTGCGATCACCGAAGAAAAGCACATTATAAGTATACAGCCCGGTACTCCTAAAATAAGGCTTAATGACATAACATAACGCAGCATTCCTTCCGGACTGCCCTTCTTTCTTCCAAGCTCCTCCGAAACAAACCGGCTGGCACACAGATATCCGCTTCCGCCTGCTGCCATTGAAGCAAGCCCGAAAAACGCACCAACAAGTGCTATCATTCCCACTGCTGCCGAACCAGCTCTCTGGGAGAGCCACAAATTTGCTCCCAGACTCATGAATTCAAGTGCAAACTGTATTACAGTAAGTTTTATCGTATCCTTCCGAATGCTTCTTGTCTTCATAGCAGTCCTCCTTTTTGCTCTTCATTCATTTTATGCAGAATGTGAGAAAATTAGAAAAAAACACTTGACAATCCAAAATGAGTATGGTATAATAATTAATCGTGAGGGCTTTTGCCCTGAAATGTGGAATCAACAGGACTACTGTCGGCGTCATGATCCGATGGGCTGCTGTTTATTTATAGGAAAACAGTTTGAAAGAGGTGAAAATCATGAAAGAGGGTATCCATCCGGTATTTGAAAAGACCACTATTACCTGCCACTGCGGTAATGTAATGGAAACAATGTCCACAAAGAAGGACATCAAGGTTGAAATCTGCTCCAAGTGCCACCCGTTCTTCACAGGCAAGCAGAAGCTTGTTGATACTGGCGGACGTGTTGATCGTTTCAAGAAGCGTTTCAATCTGGGCAAGTAAGTTATCAAAAGGGCGGTATTCTGTTACCGTCCTTTTTGTTATATCAAAGGAGTGTTCTCATGGAATATCGTACCATTGCACAGGCTTCTGCTGCAACTCTAATTGAAAAGAAATCCGAGTTTATCGCACAGCTTTTCCCGGTAAAAACAAGTGAAGAGGCAATTGCCTGTATTGAATCTGTGAAAAAGAATCACCGAAAGGCAAGGCATAATGTTTATGCCTACATAGTCCGTGAACAGAATACAAGCCGGTATTCCGATGACGGAGAACCTCAGGGTACGGCTGGTATGCCGGTGCTGGATGTCCTTATGAAAAATCAGCTTACTGATATATGCTGTGTAGTGACACGATACTTCGGAGGGATTCTCCTGGGCGGAGGCGGTCTTGTACGTGCATATTCCGGCAGCACCTCTCTTGCAGTTCAGGAGTCAAAAATCATGGTGATGCGTGAATGCAGACCTA
>JBJERG010000202.1:0-4337 GCA_051882155.1 Ruminococcus sp. | reverse complement strand
TTTGTGCATAATTAACAAAAAAAAAACGGATTTTATTTAGCAGGTATGTGTATTGCTTTTTGTTTAATGTTGTTGTATAATATAACTGTAAGCTTTTTTACGTAAAATTATTTTTGCAAGGAGGAATTACTATGAAAATTTTTAAGAAAACACTCACATGGCTGATTGCTTCAGCCATGATGACTGGGGCTCTGCCTGTGTTCGGTGCGGAGGCAGTATCTTCAGATTCCTGTGAGATAATCGTTCCGGAAGAATATTCAGTTTATGATGACAGCGAGGGACTGTTTGAATGGACAGGTGAAAAAGGTGCTCCGCTTGTACTTGTTTACAATGATGAAGCCGGAGGCATATGTGTTGACGCAGCTGTTGATTATTACTGCAATTATTCCGAATTTGCAGTGGCTGAAGGTAAGACAGAGGAATTTGACAGTATTTATGAAAAATACAGATCTCTGCTTGAAATGGACAATTGTTCCGGATCTGGTATCGGCAAAGAAATGTATGATTACGCCGAAAGCTTTGAGGATATTACAAAAACAAAAAGCAAATACCAGACCATAAAGGAAATGGCTGCTGAGCTGTATCAGGCAGGCTGTATAAGCAGCGCTTCCTATTGCCCTGTAAATTACTTATTTAAGACCGGTCAGTATTACGGCAATGCAGTGCTGGAAATAAGCGGTGACAGCGACGAAACAGAAAAACTTACTGAAATCGGTTCTGCTTATGAAAGCTTCGAAAAAATAGTTGCCGACCCATATTCTGAGTCCACAGAAAGCACGACCTATCATGTGTATATAGACATTACAGAACTGAATGCTTTTGCAAAGGATGTAAACGCAGCTTATGGTGATAATGTTGTGAATATGCAGGCAGCAGGAGGATTTATTGATAAAATAAAATATCACTGTTTCGGCAGCGTGAATCTCCTTGACCCGTATATCTGCGACATAGACGAAAGCGGAGCAGCAGACATTGCCGACGCTGCACTTCTTCTTGCAGGCTATTCAGAAAGTGCGGCAGGAATTCAGCAGGCTTCCGCAGAAGGTGACAAAATGGACGTAAACGGTGACGGCGTGGTTGACGTAAGCGACGCTGCATATATCCTTGATTATTACGCACAGGCTTCTGCAGGAATCAGATAAAAATAAATATATCGCAAACAGGGACCCGAATCGGGTCCCTGAAATTTTTCGAAAAAATTTCCATTTACCTATTGACAAGGCGGGATGGATGTGTTATAATAATACCAACCTACTTGATAGGTTAGTAAATAAACAGATTAAAATGGCAGGTGTTGTTGAATGAAACTGTATTTTCAGATTTTCGTAAGAGAAAACTTCCGGTTTGAACGAATGCGCTGTTGCTGCTGTTAATGAAAAAGAAACCTTTAAAGCTGAAAGATAAAAACAATTTATAAAAACTCATATATGAAAGGAATTATTATTATGGCAAACTTTAAATTTGAAACACTCCAGCTCCACGTTGGACAGGAAAATCCGGATCCCGCAACAGATTCCAGAGCAGTACCGATTTATCAGACTACATCATACGTTTTTCATAACTGCGAACACGCAGCAGCAAGATTCGGTCTTGCTGACGCAGGAAATATCTACGGCAGACTGACAAACTCCACACAGGACGTTTTTGAAAAGCGCATAGCTGCCCTTGAAGGCGGCGTTGCAGCACTGGCACTTGCATCAGGTGCGGCTGCTATTACATACACTATAGAGGCTCTTGCCCAGAACGGCGGACATATCGTATCCCAGAAGTCAATTTACGGCGGAAGCTACAACCTTCTGGCACATACTCTTCCGAATTTCGGCATTACAGCAAGCTTTGTAAATATTCATGACCTTGCAGAGGTTGAAGCTGCTATAAAGGATAATACAAGAGCTATCTATATAGAAACACTGGGCAATCCCAACAGTGATATTCCGGATATCGACGCACTGGCTGAACTTGCTCACAAGCACGGCATTCCGCTGGTGGTAGACAATACCTTCGGAACACCCTACCTTATCCGTCCGATTGAACACGGTGCAGACATTGTGGTTCATTCAGCCACAAAGTTTATCGGCGGACATGGTACGACTCTCGGCGGTGTGATCGTTGATTCAGGCAAGTTTGACTGGGAGGCTTCCGGAAATTATCCTGCCATTGCGGCTCCTAATCCCAGCTATCACGGCGTATCCTTTACAAAGGCTGCAGGTGCAGCGGCATTTGTAACCTATATCCGTGCAATTCTTCTCCGTGATACAGGTGCGACAATTTCACCCTTTGCAGCATTCCTTCTTCTGCAGGGCGTGGAAACACTTTCTCTCCGTCTTGACAGACACGCTGAGAACACAAAGAAAGTGGTTGAATTCCTGAGCAGCCATCCGCTGGTTGAAAAGGTAAATCATCCGTCGCTGCCTGATCATCCGGATCATGCCCTCTATGAGAAGTACTTCCCCAATGGCGGCGGCTCTATCTTCACCTTTGAGATCAAGGGCGGCGTAAAGGAAGCACATAAGTTCATTGACAGTCTGGAGATCTTCTCACTGCTGGCAAACGTTGCGGATTCCAAGAGCCTTGTTATCCACCCGGCAACAACAACTCACAGCCAGCTGAATGAACAGGAGCTTGCAGACCAGGATATCAAGCCCAACACGATCCGTTTGTCCATTGGTACAGAGCATATTGATGATATTATTGCAGACCTGCAGCGTGGTTTTGACGCAGTAGAATAATTTTGACAGGAGATGTTTTTTATGGCAAATATATATACATCAGCAGATCAGCTTATCGGCAGAACACCCATGCTGGAACTGACACACATTGAAAAGAAACTGGGTCTTAAGGCTAAGATCTTTGCTAAGCTGGAATATTTTAATCCGGCAGGCTCTGTCAAGGACAGAATCGCAAAGGCTATGATTGACGATGCAGAGGAAAAGGGCATTCTTAAGCCGGATTCAGTGATAATTGAACCTACATCCGGAAACACAGGTATCGGTCTTGCGGCAGTTGCAGCAGCAAGAGGCTACAGAATAATTATTGTTATGCCGGAAACAATGTCCATTGAACGCAGACAGCTTATGAAGGCATACGGAGCAGAACTTGTTCTGACAGAGGGCGCAAAGGGCATGAAGGGTGCCATTGCCAGGGCAGATGAGCTTTCCAAGGAAATTCCTAACAGCTTTATTCCCTCACAGTTTACTAATCCCGCAAATCCAAAGGCTCATTTTGAAACAACAGGTCCGGAGATATTTGAGGATACAGACGGCGCAGTGGATATTTTCGTAGCAGGCGTAGGAACAGGCGGAACAGTAACCGGCATAGGTGAATATCTGAAGTCCAGGAAGCCTGATGTAAAGATCGTTGCAGTTGAACCCTTATCATCTGCAGTACTTTCCACAGGTGTGGCAGGTTCTCATAAAATACAGGGTATTGGCGCCGGCTTTGTACCGGAGGTGCTGAATACAAAGATCTATGACGAGATAATTCCTGTAGACAATGATGACGCCTTTGCAATAGGTAAACTTATCGGAAAATCTGAGGGTGTGCTTGTGGGAATTTCATCAGGTGCGGCTGCATGGGCGGCTATAGAGCTTGCAAAGCGCCCGGAAAATGAAGGAAAAAATATTGTTGTCCTTCTTCCGGATACAGGCGACAGATATCTTTCAACGGCTCTGTTTGCTGAATAATATAAGGCAATACCGCATAAAGCCTTGCAGAGCCGACAGGCGTGCTTTGTGCAGTGCTGCCTGAAAGCACTGCTGTCGTTAGTGGCAGCAGTGCTTTGCAGGTTAAAGGAGGTGATACAGAATGATGATCTCCACAAGAGGAAGATATGCTCTGCGTGTTATGATAGACCTTGCTGAGAATGGTGACGGCGGATATATTCCCATGAAGGACGTGGCAAAAAGACAGGAAATTTCACTCAAATATCTTGAACGTATTCTTCCTGTTCTCACCAAGGCAAAGCTTATTATAGGCGTTCACGGAAAAGGCGGCGGCTACAAGCTGTCACGTTCACCGGATGAATATACTGTAGGTGAAATTCTAAGACTGACAGACGGAAGTCTTGCCCCTGTATCATGTCTTGAAGCAGATGCAGAGCCCTGTGAAAAGGCGGCTGAATGCAGAACACTTGCAATGTGGGAAGGATTTTATAATCTTACAAACGAATATTTTGACAATATTACAATTGCAGACTGTATGAAGAATGGAAATACACTGGATTATGTAATATAACTGAAATTAGCGGGAGAGCTTATGCAGAAAGCACAGGCTCTCTTTGTTTGTAGCGTTAATGAATTATAAGCCTTGCTATATGAAGAAAATTGTGATATACTATA
>JBJERG010000201.1:0-4351 GCA_051882155.1 Ruminococcus sp. | reverse complement strand
TTGCCTGCGATTACAATGCAGGATTTACAGGACTCATGGCAAAAATGACGGAAAAATTCGGTGGAAAAACTGATCCCGCATTTCCGGAGCCTGAACAGCGTGATGATGAGTTTTATGTTGAAGCCCAGATGAAGCAGCAGAGCGACAGCGGAGTTTCTCTGAGTCTTAAGCTGGTAAATCATACCGCATGGCCTGCAAGAGTTGTGGATAATCTGTCATACCGCTATTATTTTGATGCTTCTGAAGTAATTAACGCTGGCTACAATGCCTCTGATATAACAGTAAGAATTGACCGTGACCAGGCTGCAATGTATGGCGATGAATACAGGGCAGAATATTCACCGGTAACTCAATACAAGGATAACATTTACTATATTGAGGTGAAATATTCCAACGGCGAAGCAATACTTCCAATTTCTGAGGGCAGACAAAGCTGTGAAACAATGCTTTCACTTGTTTTCCCGGATTACAAATCCGGATGGGATGCGGCAAACGACTATTCCAATCAGGATATTTTAACTGCAGAGGATCCTGTAAAGACCGACAAGGTAACTGTTTACATTGACGGAAAGCTTGTATTCGGTACTGAACCTGACGGCACAAAGCCGGATCCTGGTCAGGATGCACCGTCTGCTGTAAAGGGAGATGTTAATCTTGATGGAAAAGTCAGCATGACAGACGCTATTGTATTAAATAAGTATCTTGTTAATATTACAAAGCTGAATTCAAATGCTGCTGAAAATGCAGATTATAATTCCGACAAAAAAATAAATATACTTGATTTGTCCGGAATTAAAAGCTATCTGATTAAATAAGTCTGTATTAATTGGTTATAAAGAACAATAAAACTTAAAAAGCTGCCGTATCTTCTGAAATGATGCGGCAACTTTTTTATCGGAAACAGATGCTGCGATTCAGCTTTGGGTGCGCTATTATTTTAGTTTTTAAATGCAGCTTAGACATAATTCATTTATTGATTCACAAGTATAGAAAAAAATTATATATTTAAACCAATAATTAATAATAACTTTATTGATTTTATAAATAAAATATGGTATAATATTCATGATAATACTGTTTTTAATAATCCGGTTAAAGGAGTGTGTAATAAATGGCTTTCCGCAAACAAATCAATAAAAAGAACAGAAGTGTAAAAAAAATTATCATAGCAATGATTGCAGGATATGTTGCTATCATCATAGGTCTTACTTACTTTATATCATATATTTCAATAAATAAAACAGATAACATTCTGAAAACAAAGGTAAGTTCAATGACATCAGCTCTTAATGTGCAGATGAAAATGAATCTTGACAGCTATCTTTCAAAGATGGAAACAACCGGTACTCTCATTTTCGCATCAGAGGACGCTTATACATATGATGCGTCAGATAAAAACAATGATGAATATGAAGCTCTCAGCATAGAAAAAAATATATCCGATGAGCTGTTCGATCTTTGTATAATGGAGAATTTTGTTGACTTTGGAATTATCTACAGCAATAATCATATTGTTGGCAAGGTATCAAACGGTACTAAGGATCTTTTTGGTGACCGGCTGTATACAGATCTTTCTTCATTTATCAATCGTCAGCGTACCAATGACGGCTGGTCAGCAGGTTATCATAATAACTATACAAGAATTTATTATGTAAAACGTATACATGACAATGCGGTGCTTCTTATCTCGTTTTACACAACAGAGCTTGAAGATGTTTTTGAGCATCCCGGCGGAATAGATGATATAACTATAAGATTAGTTGAACATAACAATATAGTTATTTATTCCTCAGCAGAAAATGAAACCGGCAAGGATCTGCCGGAATCGGTGGGAAAGCGTATTTCGGATAATTCCTCAACCATAATGGACAATGAATATCTCATTACCTTTACAACCTGCGGTGATGACTGGAAGGTTATATGTTCAGTTCCCACTAGTGTTATTTTAAAGGAAAAAAATGAATTCAAGTTCTATATTCTTATTGTATGCACCGTCGTAACAGTGATAGCAATTATGGTTACAGTTATTTTTTCCCTGAAAATGTCAGACCCGGTTGAAAATATGATGAATGCCCTTGATAAAAAAGCTCATATTGATTTGCTTACCGGTGTTCTGAATAAGCGGTCGTTTGAAGAATATGCGGAGAATATGATAAAAAAATCAGATGAAACAGATAAATATGCTCTTATTCTTCTTGATATTGATAATTTTAAAGGAGTAAACGATACTTTAGGTCATGAATATGGTGATAAAGTACTTGCAAATATAGGAGTAATACTTCGTACCGTATTCAGAGAAGGAGATCTGCTGGGCCGCATAGGCGGAGATGAGTTTTGCGTCTTTTTAAGGATTACGTCGTCTGATACTTCTGCTGAAATCAACTTTGCAAAGAAAAAATGTCAGCAGATATGTTCTGCATTTCATAATAATTATACCGGTGATGACAACAGCTATAAAATTTCTGCAAGCGTTGGAGTTTCGTTCTGTCCTGTTCATGGAAAGAGCTTCAGTGATCTTTATAAATGTGCTGACGCTGCACTCTATCAATCCAAGCACAAGGGTAAAGATACATATACGATTTATACGGAGGAACTAAAATGAAAATAAAGCACTGCCTTATGCCGCTGCTTTGCCTTTCACTTCTTGTAACCGGCTGCGATTCTGAAACAGTAATTACATCGCATACCGAACAAATTGAGATATCACTTTCATGGTGGGGCAATGATGTAAGAAATGAGTATACTATAGAAGCTGTTAAAATGTTTGAAAAGCAGCATCCGGATATAAAGGTTATATGCAACTATACCGAATGGTCGGGATATCAGGCAAGAAATAATGTACAGATGGTTTCAAATACTGAAGCTGATGTTATGCAGATAAATTACGCATGGATACAGCAGTATTCACCTGATGGCTTAGGATATTATGATATAAATACTCTGAGGGACTATATAGACCTTACGAATTTCACAGAGGAAGAACTCTATTACGGAATGCAGAATGGAAAGCTTAATGCTATCCCCATTGCACTTAATACTCAATCAGTATATATAAATAAAACTATTTATGAAAAATACGGACTGGATATTCCCAAAACATGGGAAGATTATTTTAACGCTGCAAAAGTCATGAACGGAGAGGTATATCCCATTGCAATGACATCGAAATCGGCATGGTTTTTCATTACTGCATACGCAGAACAGGTAACAGACAAACCTTTGATGACAATGGATGGCAGGCTTAATTTCTCAGCTGATGATCTGCAGCTGATGCTGGATTTTTATTGTAGTCTGATAAATGAAAAGGTTATTCCGCAGGTTGAGTATTTTGACCGTCTTTTAATGGAAACGGGTGAGTATGCCGGTGCAGTTGCATGGCTGAGTGATGCGTCAAATTATTGTGATCGTGCCGTTGAAAACGGATATAAAATCATAGTTGCAGATTATACTATTGATTCTGAAGCCAGGGTGGGTGACGGCTGGTATGCAAAACCCGCAACGATGTACGCAATAAGCAAGAACACTGATTATCCGAAGGAATCGGCGGAACTTCTTGAATTTCTTCTTAATTCCGAGGAAATGGCACAGCTTCAGGGCGTTGAAAAAGGCATTCCCATCAGCAGTTCAGCCCGTTCCTTCCTTCAGAACAATGATATGCTTAAAGGTATGCAATACGACGCTTTTGTTAAAATGAATGAGTTTTCAGACAATATATCAATTGTAAGCCCGTATTTTGAAAACAGTGATCTTATTGATTCATTTAAGGACGCCTGCAATACTGTTCTCTATGATAAGGCGTCTTCTGCTGATGCTGCAAAGGAACTTTATGAACTCTATAATGATATACTGTCTGGTTCAGACTGATAAAAAACATATCCCTTCAGCATAAATATAATATGAAAAGTAACAGAGCTGATGCACCTTTATTCTGGTGTATCAGCTCTGTTGTTACATAGTATTTAGATATGCCCTTAAGAACCTGTACCGCTGTAGCTCATTGCTCCCTTCATCCAGATTTTATAGCTTATGTAGAAGAAAACAATTCCTATAGCAGGAGAAAGCCAGGACAGAATAGGTATTTCATCCGGCCGGAGAACCACAAGGCTCGGATAGTATGCAATAAAAGCAATCGGAATGATAAATGTAAATATAAACTTGAATACAGGATTAAAAATCGTTGCAGGATATCTTGCGTAATCCTTGAATTTAACAGCCATTACCATGACATAGCCGGAATTAATTATCCAGAAGCAGGTTGCAGCGGCAATGTTCATAATGGCGATCATAAAGAGTGAAGCTGTTATAAGAAACACTATCATTTTCAGAATAGCAGGGACAGTTACCGCAAGAC
>JBJERG010000200.1:0-4357 GCA_051882155.1 Ruminococcus sp. | reverse complement strand
GAGCTGGCAGCAAACCTATGAAATGATTCAGCTTTCTCAGCAGTATGCACAGGAATCACATGATGATATCGGTCTTTTCTTTGCCGTAGATGAAGAAGGCGGTTCTGTAGCACGCGTTTCAAATAAACTGAACACTTATAGTTGCTATGATATGGAGTACTATGGTAATAAACTTGATTATGATGCGGTATACAATGTTGGCAGCACAATCGGTACAGCACTTTCTGAATTAGGATTTAACATTAATCTTGCACCTGTTGCTGATGTCAATATTAGCCCGTCGAATGAACTGGGCAGCAGAATCTTCTCAAGTGATGCACAGGTTGTATCTGATATGACTGCAAATTTTGTTAAAGGCGTTGAGGATATCGGTGTATCAGCAACATTGAAGCATTTTCCTGGACTTGGTGCAGGAACAGGAAATACTCATAACGGAAGCGTTATAATTGATAGATCTTACAGTGATCTTGCAAATACTGAGTTTCAGGCATTTAAAGGCGGTATCGAAGCCGGAGCTGATTTTGTTATGGTAGGGCATCAAATAACAACCGCTTCCCAAGATAATATGCCAGGCGATTTGTCACCTGTAGTTATTTCATGGTTAAAAGATGACCTTGGCTTTAATGGTCTTATTATAACTGATTCCCAAAGTATGGGAGCTATTACAGAAAATTATACATCAGGTGAAGCTGCTGTTCTTTCTATTAAAGCAGGTGTTGATATAATTCTTATGCCGTATGATCTTCACAATGCTGTATCAGGAATAAGAGATTCTGTTAATTCAGGAGATATTTCAGAAGAACGTATAAATGAAAGCGTACGTAAAATTCTGACAAAAAAATTGAATCTGGGACTCATTGATATTGATCTGCCTGAAGAAACAACATCTGTAAATCAGTGATTTAAATATATAATAAAGAAGAGTAGGGAATATGTTGCCCTACTCTTTTTTTTCTGGTATTTTTTTTGTTTTAGATAAATTGAAGTGAGCAAGCGGTGAGCTTTCAGTAGCAGATCGAATGTTTTCATTGGTTAAATGTGTGTATATTTCTGTTGTTGAAGTACTTGCATGACCTAACACTTCTTTTAACGTTAACGCATCTACATCGCCATATTGATACATTAAGGTTGCGGCAGTGTGGCGGAGTTTATGTGTTGAATAGCCCAGTCCACTAAGACCTGCGGCAGAAAGAGCATTTTCTACAATTTGCTGAACACGCCGTTTGCTTATTCTTGTATGGCGTTTACTCAAAAATAGGGCATTATCGGTTATTTCGCTTATCATTGCATTTCTTATAATCATATATTGTTGGATTGCATTCATGCAGGCGCTATTTAAAAACACCATACGTTCCTTATTTCCTTTTCCAAGAACACGCATTTGACATTCATCAAGAATAAGATCATTTGTATTTAATCCAACAAGTTCACTTAATCGTATTCCACAATTAAGAAATAATGTTATTATACAATAATCCCGTTCAAAATAAGCAGTATCTATAGAATTAAGAAGTTTCTGACTTTGTTCAAGAGTCAGATATTTTGGAATGCCTTTTTTTGCTGCTGGAAGTTCAAGTTTTTCTGTAGGATCGTGATCAATAACGCCTTTATTATTGTATAAAAAACCGAAAAAACTTTTAAGTGCAGATGTTTTTCTGCTTCTTGATAAAGATTGGTTTTCACGTTCTTCCTTAACATAATAAAAAAATTCATATAATGTCTGAAGATTGACTTGATTCAGCATAGATATTGACATATTTTTTATTGAGATATTTTTTATATCATCAATATCTGAATAGCTTGGATCATTCATCATGCAAAAATATTTTAAAAATAGTCTTATATCCAGATAATATTCTTGTACGGTGCGTTTAGATAAACCTTTAGTTATTGATATATGTAAAATATAATCTAAAAGAAATTCGGGACATTCAGAACGATCTATATCCAAGTTACTCATCTCCCTTCATTTGCTGTCCTCTAATTGCACCAAATTTGTATTTGGTGCAATACTCTTTCTCTCTTCCCTTTGTTAGTTCATTGAGTAAATTAATGCCTCTGCACATTTAATGCCATCAACAGCTGCAGATGTAATTCCTCCTGCATATCCTGCACCTTCTCCGCATGGATATAATCCGGATATGCTGACCGATTGATAAAACTGATTGCGTAAAATACGCACAGGCGATGAACTTCGGCTTTCAACACCTGTAAGTATAGCTTCAGGTTCATTAAAAAGTGATAATTTTTTGCCCATAGCCGGTATTCCTTGACGAAGAGTTTTTAGCATAAATTCTGGTAAATAATCATCCGGCATAGAAAATTGAACACCAGGAATATATGTAGGCTTAACTTTACCAAATGAATCCGATTTTTTTCCTTCCAAGAAATCACCAACAAGACACACAGGCGCATTATAATTGAATCCACCAGCTGCAAATGCTTTTTCTTCGATCTTTTCCTGAAGTATCATGCCTGCAAGAGGGTCATTGTCAGTATTCTGTAACATTTCAGGAGTTACTCCTACAAGCAATGCACTGTTTGCATTTTTACCGTTTCTTGCATGATAACTCATACCATTGACAACAAGACGATTTTCTTCTGATGAAGAAGCAACAACTTCTCCGCCAGGACACATACAAAATGTGTATAAGCTATTTCCATCTGGCAGATGAACTGCAAGCTTATAATCAGCAGCCGGTAAATGATTATTTCCAGCGTTTAAACCGTACATACATTTATCCAGATCTTCCTGCAAATGTTCAATACGAAGACCCATAGCAAAGTTTTTGGCTGTAAGTGAAACATTTTCTTTTTTTAATAAACGGAAAACATCACGTGCACTATGCCCTGTAGCAAGTATACACTTACTTGTTTTTACAGAAGTTGTCATATTATTTTGTGTGAAATAAATCATTCTCAGGCAATTATTTTTATCATATTCAAGCCCTGTGAATTTTGCACCAAATTTAATTTCTCCGCCAAGATCTTCAATTGTTTTGCGTATATTTTGTACTACATTTACAAGATAATCAGTTCCAATATGTGGCTTTGCATTATAAAGTATATCATCAGGAGCACCATGTTCCACAAATGTTTCAAAGACATATTTTATACGTGGATCATTTATTCCGGTATTAAGCTTTCCATCAGAAAATGTACCTGCACCGCCTTCACCAAACTGAACATTATTTTCAGTATCAAGTTTACCGGTTTTTCTGAAAATATCTACTGATTTTTTTCTCTCTGCTGCAGAATTGCCCCGTTCAAGTATAATTGGTTTGAGTCCTGCCTTTGCCAAAATTAATGCAGCAAACATTCCAGCCGGGCCAAAGCCAACTACAACAGGCCTTTCAGAAGATGAAACAACGGTCGGAAATTGGTATTTATATTCTGTATATGATGATATATTCGGATTGCCTGTAAATTTTCTGAGAACCGTTTTTTCATTTTTAACAGTTACAGCAATGGTCAATACTATAAGAATATCATTTTTTTTACGTGCGTCAATAGATTTCTTTAAGTATTTAACATCTATTATATCATAAACAGAAATTTTAAGTTTCGCAGCAGCCAGTTCTTTCAACGGCGCATCAGCTTTACTAAGGGGAATCTTATAATTTGATATTTTAATCACATTTTTCACCTTCTTTTAAAGAGTTTACTGCATTACGTGCTGCACAAACTCCACTGCACCATGCCCATGCAAGATTATATCCTCCGCATTCACCAACTATATCCAGTATCTCACCTGCAAAATACAAATTAGAACAAACGGAAGATTCTAATGTATTTTGTATCTCATATCGTGGTATTCCACCTGATGTTGCCTGTGCCTGACTCCATTCTCCTAAATGAAGTATTGAAAAATCCCATGCTTTAATTGTTTTTAAAAGCTGATCAATATCATATGGTGTCAAAGTGTAGACTGGTTCATTTAAGTTTGCAATTATTCTGCTCGCATTAAATAATGCCGGACACATTTTTTTCTGAAAAACACCTGACAGCATATCCTCTATTTTCCATGATGACCGCTGAGCATACAAGTTCCATAATAGATCATTTACCTCAGAATCAGTCAAATGAGGAAGAAGATCAATTCTTATATACATATTATCTTCTTTTATAAATGCTGCAAGATTAAAAACGCAAATACCGGATAGAGTTTTTTCTGTGAATTGCACTTCACCTTCATCAAAACAAATAAGCTTATTATCATTATTATAAAGAGATACTTTTCCTGTAACACGTATTCCTTTTAAGCTTTTCAAAAGAGACTGCTCAGTATATACAGGACATAGAGCCGGAGTAACAGGTACATATGTATGACCTATATCTTTTAAAATCTTATAGAAAT
>JBJERG010000199.1:0-4366 GCA_051882155.1 Ruminococcus sp. | reverse complement strand
TACCATAAAAGACAATGCGTTGCAATACAAATTTTTTTACTGATACTGTCACAAAACGAAGACTGATATTGTTATAATATACAGGACGTCCTAAGAAAGGGTGTGATTCAAACGACAACAGATGAAATGAGCCGCAAGGTGGAAGAGCTTTACGAGGTATACGAACAGCCTATGTACCGCATAGCCTATGGGATTCTTCACCATGTACAGCAGGCAGAAGACGCAGTTCACGACGCCTTTGTAGCCATAATGAAAAGCAAGGCTGAGATAGGTGATGCAAGAAGTCCGGAAACAAAAAAATTTGTAGTTCAGACAATAAAAAACACAGCAATCAACCGCTACAGGAAAAATGCAAGAGATTCAGAATATTATGCGGAGCTTGATGAAAGAGCTGCACAGATACCGGACAGTCATAATGATGTGGAGCAGTCCATAAAGCAAATGGAACAGTCGGAAACAGTCAGGGATTTGCTTTCGGGGCTTAGTGAATCTGACCGTGAGATCCTTATGCTTAGATGCTGTGATGAGCTTTCGTTCATGGAGATAGCAGAACGTTTGTCACTGAAAGAACCCACTGTAAGAAAACGCTATGAACGTGCAAGAAAAGCCGCAAGAAAGCAGAAAGGAGCGGATAGTTATGCCACAAAACTATTTACCGTTTGATGATGAATGTTTCGATAAAATCGTAGAAGACGCATTTGCTCCGGAGGCGGAAGTACACGTTTTCTCTGACCGCTATCAGAAAAGGAAGGTAAAACTTATGAAAAAGAACACTGAGAATAAAAACAGAAAGCCTGTAATGACAAAAAAGAGGATTGCAGCTGTTGCGGCAGCGGCAGCAATAGCGGCGGCTGTACCTACATCAGTTTTTGCAGGCAGCAGAATCTATAATGCTTTTATGGATAAGCCAGCGAAGTATCAGAGGGAAATCACCATTGATCTGGGTGAACCCACTGAAGCTGTTCCTTTGAGTGCCGATGCACCGGTTATAGATTCAGGAATCTATACCATGAATATTGGCTGGGTTCCGGAGGATTTATCAGAAGATAATGATAAATCATTTTTCGCCTGTTATTCCAGATATGATATTGACGACTGGCGAGCTGTAGAATTCAGTTTTTTCCAGATAGATGATGAATCCCGAACCTTTAATGAAACTCTCAACGGCGTTGTTTATGATGAATCATATGAAACTGATGATAAGATAGTTTTCATTAGTGATTTGGGCGATGGTCGTGTTGTGATATGGGTTGCCTTCAAGAATACAAAATATGTTGCAAAGATACTTGCCCTGCAGGAGTTCAGCGATGAAGAGCTGCACAAAATGGCTGACGGACTGACTCTTGAAGAATCAGATACAGAAACTGCATCTTCTTACAAGGTGTACAAAGAATATGAAGAAAGACTCAGAAAGGAGCTTGCAGAGCCGGCAGATGATACAGACGAATGGACTGAGCCTAAGGTAAACATGGAAAACATGAAGCTTATTTCTGTAGGTGAACCTGCCGGTGTTACATGGGATGATGTGGATATTACAGTAAACTCCGTAAAATTCCAGGACAATTTTGAGGGAATTACAACAGAAGGCATTGGTCTTGAATATGATTTCAGCAAGTATCTTGACGCTGACGGAACACTTGCAGATAATGTGCGTACATGGTACAAATACGGTGACGGTGTAAATACCATTGATGAAGCAGTTGAAACGGAAATAATGCCTGCACGTATAATGGTCGTAGATCTGACCTATGAAAACAAGGGCAGTGAAGAAATTGAGTATTGTGTCTGCCCGTCCTTTATTACGATTGATGATGAGGGCAATGTTATTTACCCGTTTATCCGTGACAATATGTACTGCGAAGACAGTCTTTTAAATCTTACTGCTGATAATATGCACTTCTCCTTCTATACTGAACATGAAACATTCAAGAATAATATAGCTTCATTCAAGCCTGGAGAAAAGGCAGATGTTCAGCTGGCATTTATTGTATACGAAGAAGAACTTTCCGACCTGTATTTACAGATGAATTCCTACGGAAACAACACAAGAGATTCTGTTGACAATGGCTGTCTGTACCTCGACATAAGCAGCCTTGCAAAATAAGCCCTCAAGGAAACTCTCCTTATATATATTACAAAAACCGGGTGCCTGGAGCATCCGGTTTTTGTTTAGCCATTATGTTAGTCAGTGAGATAGAATGTATCAACGATATCCTGAGTAATATCATCATTAAAGCTTGTTACTGTTACACTTGCAAGGTATTTTCCTCCGCACTTTATTCCGAACAGAGTCTGATACATCACAAGTGAATCAATTGAAGCCTTCACACACATTCCGTCAAATTCTTTTCCGTCAATCTCAATTTTTACCGGTTCCATGCTTTCGACGCTGTAACCCATGTTTTCATATGTATCACTGAGAATTGACTTGTTCTTTTCAAAATTTTCAGCGACATCAAAGGAAGCATACTGGAGAACACCGATGTTTTCAAGATTTATATTGATATTGGTCATTTCGTCGCTGTATGATGCGTACATATCATAAATAATATCGGCATTATTAATCATCTCTGCAACGTCTTCGTCAATAGCGTCCATTGTGATATTGTTCAGCTGCTTTATCTGCTCATCGTCATAAAATGTCCAGTTGTTGTCCAGCTTGCAGCCAATACCGATAAACTTGTTTTCGTAAACATTGGAATTTACTGAACCAAATGAGAAATCTTCTTCTTCTGCTGCTTCGGCGGCACTGTCATCATCATTCTGAACTTCAGCTGTTTCTGCGGCTTCAGTTACGGAAGTTTCAACAGTTCCTCTTACATCCTCCTTATCACCGCAGCCGGCTGCCGTCATGACAAATGATAAACAAAGTATCAGTCCTATAATTTTCTTCATAATATACACTCCTTATACAAATATGAACTTATTATATCATAATAATTATCATAAGTCAAGGCAGCAAATCTCATAAAATTTATCAGAAGTCAAGGAGGGAAATCTGCTGACAGTGGCAGTTTGTTTATTTATATAAGGGCACCTCTAAAAACCCGCTCACCCGCCATCTGCGGCACATCTTCACGCCATCTTCACTTTCAAAAAAACTTGAAATACACAAAGTATTACGGCGTTTTTCCTCAAGTGAATCTGTCGCAAATCTGCACCGCATCTGACGGATTCGGAGTATTTAGAGATGCCCATAAATCAGTTTTCCTAATAAGTATTCAAAATATTCTGCTTATCATATATCAAAATAAATTCAAAAAACCTGTGTGTTAAGCAATCGGCTGTTGGTTTAGGCTGATTAAATTAATATTTACTTAAATCAAGCGCGAAAACGATATAAAAATTAAGTAGTTTTTAGCCAAAATAATGCTTGACAATTAATTGTATAAATGATATAATTATAATACCATTTATTTGAATTTTAATAGGAGGTTTTAAAATGGCAAAATTTTTTAAGAGGTCCGGAGCAACGCTTATTTCAGCTGTTATTGCTGTGAATATGGCTGTTGCAGCAGCAATTCCCTTCGGAGTAATGGCTGCCGGCGAAAAGTACGAGTTCGAAGACGCTGATATCACAGGTGATATTTCTGTGGAAAGCAGCAGCGACGCAAGCGGCGGTTCATATCTGAAGATGACCGAAAGCGGCGTTATCACCGCAACATTCAATGCCGATGCTACTGATATTTACAATATCATCATTTATGCAGGCGGCATAGGCGGTGCAAAGCAGCAGAATCTTTCTATTAACGGAGTATCTCAGGGCGCACTGTCCATTCCGGAAAGCGAAGGCTTTGACAAGATCGTGGTATCATCTGTAAAACTCAACAAGGGTGAAAATACACTTTCTATCGAAAAGTCATGGGGCTGGACAAACTTTGACTATTTTGAAGTTGAGGGTGCAACACTTCCTGACATTGTGGCAACAGATACAACCTGTACAGACCCGAATGCTATCCCTGCAGCTCAGAATCTGATGAACTATATGGCGTCTGTTTACGGCAGCCATATCATTTCAGGTCAGCAGGAGATCTATCAGTATGGCCCTCACGGTCTTGAACAGGAATTTGAGTATCTTAATGACCTGACAGGACATTATCCGGCTATCAGAGGTTTTGACTACGGTAACTTCACTTGCCCTGCATTCGGAAGTGATGACGGCTCTACAGACCGTGTTATCGACTGGGTAAAGAACAGAGGCGGTATCGCAACTTCTTCATGGCATCTGAACGTTCCCACAGTAATGGCAAATTATACTATTGGTGACAGAATAGACTGGGCGCAGACTACTTATACTGAGAAGACTGATTTCTCACCTTCAAAGGCAGCTACACCCGGCACTAAGGAAAATGAATACTATATGCAG
>JBJERG010000198.1:0-4377 GCA_051882155.1 Ruminococcus sp. | reverse complement strand
AAAGAAAACCAATAAATATTGCCTGAAAAATTGAGCCTATCGTATCAACAGTTGTAGTTACCGACTCGTTTCTCAAAATATCGTTTGGCGCAGGAACATAAAACCAAATAAAATTTGGAATCATTACAATCAGAAAAATTACTAAGCCCGAAATATCAAAACCAAATCTATATTTTTTCATCAATATTATCCCCCTCTGCAAATTCCCATTCATCCATTAATTATAATACAAATCCGCTTCCTGCAAAACAAGAAGCGGACATTTAAATTATCTGTATCATATTCACTCAAAGGAATTTTCAGACTTCCTCAAACTCAGCACATACCGAAGTGACAGATGCTGCTTCATTTGCAGCGCCGGCATCGGCTGCACTTGTGCAGGAACTCAGCATTGCTGCTCCCATAAGAATCAGAATAGAAACCAGAATACGATTTTTGCCGCTCACGATCAGCACTCCCTTCCAAGCAGATTTTAAGGCTTATCTAACATACTACCATAATACCACATCCGTTCCGGATATGCAAGGGAATTTGAAAACTGTAAACTTTATTTACCGTATTGGAATTCTTTTTTACCGTTTTGTAATATCCTGTTTCCCATATACTATTACAATTTATATGACAGAAAATTACACATTATTCCGGCAATGGTGCATCTACCGCCTTTTTCTGTCTGAGGGATTCCTTTGCGTCAAGATAACGCTGATTTGTACTGCCACGGAATTTTATATCATAGCTTTTAAGGGATTCCTCGAATCTGCCGTCTATGAGAATGTCGGTTTCACGGAGAAGCTCCTTCCACGACGGATTTTCGTCTAGACCTGCAAGAAGTTCCTCAAAGGTATATCCCGTGTATGTCACTATATCAAGACCGCCAAGGGCGTGTATCTTCTTTCCAAGCACTGCAAGCGCCTTCGCCTGACAGAAGGGTTCTCCGCCGCTGAATGTCACACCGTCCAGCAAGGGATTAGCCTTAATCTTCTCAAGAAGCTCCTCCTCTGTAACCATATTTCCGCCGTCGAATGAGTGTGTCTGTGGATTGTGACAGCCTTTGCAGTGATGAGGACAGCCCTGGGTGAATATTGTGAAGCGGAATCCGTTTCCGTCTACTATGGAATCATTTACAGTACCTGCTATGCGTATATCCATTTGATTTTTTCCTTTCTGTTTATATTAAAGCGCTGAACCCTCCCACCACCTTCGGTGGTCCGTCCCTCCCTTTTAGGGAGATTTTTTCTTCGCTGAATTTTACTTTATCCATAATTTAAAGCAATAGCATAAATGTGCGGTCAAAAGGCTCGCCTGAAAGGAGAGCTGTCAGCGAAGCTGACTGAGAGGTTAAAAACGTAAGAATTTATATCAGCTGAAAAATTTAAGTATAAAACCTCTCCACCGTCTTCGACGGTTCCCCTCTCCTTTCAGGAGAGGCAAAAAGGAAGCTGACTGAAGGGTTTCGCCCTCAAAAAAAGCCTCCTCATACAGAGGAGGAACTTTTTTAGAGATTATGCTTTACTCTGTCATGTTCTTCTGAACGCTTTGCATTGTTGAATCTGTCAAGTGTACCTACAAGGTAGCCTGTGATTCTGCGGATACGCTCAAATGAACCGCTGTGCTCAGTACGTCCGCACATAGGGCAGGTATCGCCGATAATGCCTGTGAATCCGCAGCAGGGATCTCTGTCAACAGGGTGATTGATAGAGCCGTAGCCTATGCCGCTTTCCTTCATGCAGCGAACAACCTTTTCAAATGCAGAGAGATTCTGAAGCGGATCTCCGTCCATTTCAATGTAGCTGATGTGACCGCCGTTTGTAAGCTCGTGATAAGGCGCTTCAATTTTAATCTTTTCAATTGCATTGATGGGATAATATACCGGTACATGGAATGAGTTTGTGTAGTAGTCACGGTCTGTAACACCCGGAATAATGCCGAATTTCTCCTTATCCATACGTACAAAACGTCCGGAAAGACCTTCGGCAGGAGTTGCCAGAAGTGAGAAGTTAAGTCCTGTTCTCTGGGCTTCCAGATCCATTCTCTGGCGCATTGTTGTGATTATTTCCATGCCAAGCTCACGTGCTTCTTCGCTTTCGCCGTGATGTGAGCCGATAAGAGCCTTCAGAGCTTCTGCCAGACCGATAAATCCTACTGAAAGTGTACCATGCTTCAGAACCTCTCCCACGGTATCATCAGCGGAAAGTCCCTCAGAGCCTATCCATACGCCCTGACCCATAAGGAAAGGATAATTTCTCACCTTTTTCTGGCACTGGATATGGAAACGGTGCATAAGCTGGTCTATTGTAAGATCCATCATTTCCTCCAGCATATCGAAGAAAAGTCCCACATTGTGGTCAGCCTTCAGCGCAAGTCTGGGAAGATTTATTGATGTAAAGCTGAGATTTCCTCTGCCTGTAACGATCTCATTTTCAGGGTCGAAGTTATTGCCGATAACTCTTGTACGGCAGCCCATGTATGCTATCTCTGTGCGGTAATCGCCTTCCTTGTAATACTGCTTATTGAAGGGTGCGTCCAGGAATGCGAAATTCGGGAAAAGACGTTTAGCAGAAACACGGCATGCCAGCTTGAACAGGTCGTAGTTGGGGTCATTTTCGTTGTAGTTTATGCCCTCTTTTATCTTGAAAATATGTATCGGGAATATAGGTGTTTCGCCGTTGCCAAGACCTGCTTCTTCTGCCAGCAGAATATTCTCAATTACCATTTTGCCCTCGGGTGAAGTATCAGTACCATAGTTAATGGAACTGAATGGTGTCTGAGCGCCTGCACGGCTGTTCATTGTATTAAGGTTGTGGATAAGGGCTTCCATTGCCTGATATGTGGCACGGTTGGTTTCACGGTAAGCATTTTCAGCTGCAAAGCTCTGGAGCTTATCAGCAGTTGCCTCATCTGCCTTAGTGAGGAGGTATTCCCTCTCCGCATCCTGGAATCCGTTGTCATTTGCAAGACAGGGTTCAATTCCCTTCTTTTCAAGGATCTCCGCAGCATAGCCTTTGACAAAATCAGTGCTGTTTTCCATGCCTGCCATAAGTGAAAGTCCACGCTCCATATTGCGGAGATAACGCTTGCGGTAGGTCTTTTTAACGCCGCCTGCCATAGCATAGTCAAAGTTCGGAATGCTCTGACCGCCGTGCTGGTCGTTCTGGTTGGACTGGATAGCTATGCAGGCAAGTGCTGAGTAGCTTGCAATGTCATTGGGTTCACGGAGGAAGCCGTGACCTGTGGAAAATCCGCCGTCAAAGAGCTTTATAAGGTCGATCTGACAGCAGGTTGTTGTAAGAGTAAGGAAGTCAAGGTCATGAATGTGAATATCACCTTCACGGTGTGCCTTTGCATGGGCAGGGTTCAGAACCTTCATTTCATAGAATTCCTTTGCGGCAGATGAACCGTACTTCAGCATTGTACCCATTGCGGTATCGCCATCTATGTTGGCATTCTCACGCTTTATATCGCTGTCCTTTGCGGAGTCAAATGTCAGTTCGCCCATTGTCTTCATGAGGTTGGACTTCATTTCACGGTCACGGGTACGCTCGTATCTGTACAGAATGTATGCCTTTGCGGTTTTTGCGTGACCGTTTTCTATAAGTGTCTTCTCAACCAGATCCTGGATTATCTCAACGGTAGGGATTTCCCTGCCGTACTGTTCTTCGTAAAGCTCGCAGGTTTTTACTGCAATATCCATTGCCTCGTTCATGTCAGCGCCGCCTACAGCCTGTGCTGCACGGAAAATAGCGTTTGCGATTTTCTCAATGTTAAAGGGAACCTTTCGTCCGTCACGCTTCATTATATGTATAATCATAAGAATAATACTCCTTCCAGAACACAAAATATTGTATGCGGAACACAATATGTTGGCGTATCTTGTATCCGCACTGCCAATATCAAGTATATCCCATTTTTTGCCCCTTGTCAATAGGCACAGGCGAATTTTATTTATTTCTTACAAAAAAATATCCGGGCACAGATCACTGCCCGGAATTCAGGCTATAGGCATTTTTTTCTAAAGGCAAGACCGCACAAAGACTGTACGTACTTTGCGCGGTGCTGCCTTAAAGGTTTATCTTTATCATGTAATAAATCAGACCGATGATTATACATACAGCAAAAATTAAGATGAGATTTCTGAAACGGAAACGAATCCTGGGCTGCACCCTGCGTCTGCCATAACGATCACGTTTGCTGCTCATGAGCTTACCTCCATGTGAATTTTCTTGTATAGATTACAGGCGTCTCTGAATATCCGAATCTCTCAGATGCGCCGCAGACAGCGGATGAGAGTGCTTTCAGAGATGCCCTTTTATTATACGTCATATTCCTCACATTTTCAAGTAGTTTTGCAGTATTTTTTTAAATTTCTTTCCAAACTTT
>JBJERG010000197.1:0-4382 GCA_051882155.1 Ruminococcus sp. | reverse complement strand
TCTTTATTGTATTATTTTGAGGTTCCTGTGTCAAGTTTTATTGTACCACATCACTAATCGAGCAATTTGAAACGGCAAAGGCAAAATACAATGAAATTTCCGAGCAGATTGCCGACAAGCAGAACCGGTCACAGCAGCTCAGACAATTCTGTGATGCACTGCAAAAAACGAACGAACCAATCACGGAATTTGACGAAGGACTGTGGGGTGCATTAGTTGACTGCATTACAGTAAATCCAGATGGGACAAAAGTTGTCACATTCAATGACGGAAGTATCGTATAGCAGTACAGAAAAATCGGATTTAACTGTCATTTTCAGTTTGTAGTAATGATAACATCAAATTACTACATTCGGCACATTCTTAAGCATTCATATACACCACATAAACTTAAACGGCACATCAGTCTAAAAAAATGATGCGCCGTTTTCTACGTATTTACGCTGTTTTCAATGGGTATGCACCCAAATGCGAAAAATGCACCCAATGGGTGCAAAAATGCCCTTTTCGTTAAATTGTATCAAAATGATAACTCAGATAGAACTGTTCCGGTATCCGGAAGGAATGGAGGAAGGTGATAAAAGGCTGCTGTAGAGTGCTGACGCAGAGGGCATGGCAGGAGGTACAAGGGAATTTACTGCCTGTACAATTTTTGCAGTTTCTGAGAACGGGAAAACGGTACTGCCTTTTTTGCCAACAATCAGCTCCGGGCTCTCTTCACCGGCAATGAACACGTCAGAGGAATTTGTTGTGCCGCCTGCGTTGCCCTCAATTTGCACAGAACCGCTTACACCGCTTGCGCTGAATGTGAGGTTTGCGTTATTGAATACTGCTTTAACAGCGTCTACAACGCTTTGGGCGGCGGATTTTGCTGACTGCATGGTGCTTTTTATTCCGTCAATGTAGCCGTTTAATGTATCTATAGCTGAGGTTTTTGCTTCATCGGAAAGATTAAGGTCGTTAATGGCATTTTCCATATCCTTCTTAGCATTCTCCATCTCGGTGTCAATGTCAATTCTGATATCCTGAACAGTTCTGGCGGTATCCTTCTTTGTTTCGTCAAGTTCGCCAAGAGTGTTAGCCATAGTTGCAATGGCTGTATCTCCGCCGTTTAAAATATTTTGCAGAAGTCCTGCGGATTCTTCCGAGCCGTCTGAAAGAGTGTTGAGAAGCAGATTGAAATTTTCTTCGGTTATACCAAGTTCAGCGGCTGACATACTGCTGAGAGTTTTCAGATTTTCATTGTAATTCTGCCAGTATACAAGCTGTGAATCAAGAGCCGACTGAGCAGAGCTTACTGTAGCGTCTGCCTTTGCTTTTGCTTCGTCAAAAAGACCATACTGCCCGGAAAAGCTGTTGTAAGCAGATGTATAGGCTTCATCATAGGCTTTGGCTATTTCAAGAATACGGTCTTTGTAATCTGTTATAACGCCCTGTGCGGCTTCAATGCCCTGTTGTACCTGCAGCTCCTTTTCCTGCTGTTCTGTGAGTTTTGCGTTAGTTTCTTCCTCCACACTGATAAAATCCTGCCCAGTTCTGACTGACTCCATCATAGCGCCCTGGAGAACCCCTATTGATTCCGCATCAAGTCCTGCAAGTTTTCCGTTTGTTTCAAGTTGGGAATTCATGTCATTCATTACAGCTTCATGCTTTTTAAGTTCCTCTCTTGCCTTTGGAATTTGTTCTGACAGATAGTCATACCTTTTAGCAAGGTCAAGTTTGTCACCTTCGCCGCTTTGTATAAGCCTTGCACGTTCTGCGGCAACAGCGTCAAATTCATGCTGCATATTGCTTAATCTGTTTTGTTCATCAATAAGCTTTTTCGCAGCGTCAATATATCCGCCTGAAAATTCCTCGCTTGTAATAAAATCAAAGGCGGCACTTCTGCGGTTTTCATTTATCCTGTTCTGCACCTGTTTTACAAGAGAATCCGGGTCAAAGCCGGTGAGCTGTCCTGTATCGTAATTAACCTTAATATTGCAGTTGAATGTATCATTGAGATAGTCGGCGTACTCCGACATCATGTCAAGGTCTGCTGTTGTGATACTGGTCTTCTCGGAAAGATTCTGAAGCATTGATATAGCCCGCAGTCCCGATTCCTCTGATGAATCAATAGACCGCATAGTTTCGTCCTGGGTATTTTTAAGAGTTTCAAAGGCACTCGATAACTCGTAAACTTCATCTGCGTATATCTGAGCTTCACCGCCGCCTTTTGCAAACTGGGCGTTAAGCAAAGTGAGTTTCTCTTCCAGTTCTTCTGCTTCTTCTGAATTTTCGCCGAACTCATCCTGAGCAGACCGAAGGGCATTTGCTGTGGCTTCTATCTCAGTCTGGCATTCCTTCATAGTTCCGTTGTAATCTTCAATTTCAGCTGAGGATTTTCCGATCCATGAAAGTGCGTCACCGATAGCACCGGTAAACTTGCCCACCAGACCAAGTATAGGAGAAAGTATGTCGCCTATGGGTTTCAGCACGGCAAGAATCACCTGCAAAGCACCGCCAATAGGTTTCAGCAGATTTGCAATACTGCCTGCGTTGCTTTTTATCCAGCCGAAGAATCCTTTTACTCCCGGTATGGCGTCCTCAATCATTGGTTTCACAGCGTCGTAAAGCTCTATCTGAGCGTCTTCTGCGGCAGAGGAAAGCGCTTTAAGACTGCCGGAAACATTGTCAGTCATGGTGTCCGCCATATCACTGCATGCACCGTCACAGTCATATATGGCAGATTTAAGATTGTTAAAATCACCGTCAGCAGCATTCACAACAGCAAGCAGGCCGGACATTCCTTCCTGTCCTGCAATGATAGAAGCATAACTTGCTTTCTGTGCTTCGTCAAGTCCTGCAAATGCACTCCTCATATTTCCGAGAAGTGCGTCAAGGGTTTTCATTTTTCCGGCGGAATCCGTGAGAGATATTCCAAGGGTATCCATTGCCTCCGCCTGTTTGTCAGTAGGCTCTGTCAGATTCGACAGAATCGTGCGCAGGGAAGTACCTGCCTGAGAAGCCTTTATACCGCTGTTAGCCATAAGACCCACTGCCACAGCAACATCTTCCGCAGAATATCCCAGTGCACCTGCAACAGGTGCCACATACTTGAAGGTTTCGCCCATCATGGAAACGTTGGTGTTGGACTTGCTTGACGCCGTTGCAAGAATATCCGCAAAGTGTCCTGCTTCCTCAGCCTGCATACCGAAAGCTGTAAGAGCGTCTGTTACAATATCCGATGTAGCTGCAAGGTCTTCACCTGATGCCGCCGCAAGATTCAGAACACCCGGCAGACCGCTTGTCATTTGCTCAGCGTTCCAGCCTGCCATTGCCATGTAGTTAAGAGCGTCAGCACATTCAGATGATGAAAAGACCGTACTTGCGCCGTATTCTCTTGCAAGGTCTGTAAGGCTTTCCAGCTGCTTGCCCGTTGCGCCGGATACAGCTTCTACCTTTGACATAGAGGATTCAAAATCCATGCCTGCCTGTGCAGCGTCAACAAGTGCGCCGCCTGCCGCTTTTATTGCATCAGCGGCAAGGTTTGACATAATGCCCTTGCCGATAGTAAAGCCGCTTGCCTTGCTTTCTATATCTTTAAGTCCCTTGTCTATGCCTTTCGTATCAACCTTTGTATCAAAAATCAGACTACCGTCACATGCCATTTTATATTTCACCTCGCAGTCATGCAATAAAAAAAGCACCTCATATTGAGATGCTGATTTATATATTATCTTGACATAAAATACCAAATACTGTATAATAAAACAAGAGCATACCAGAAACGGTACGGCGGTCAAATCCTTACTCCCGGAAGGGAGTGAATACTATGAATTATGTTACATGGAACGATTTGATTCAGTATAGCATTATGCTTATAGCTGTAATATCACTTACATACAATATTTTTCATAATAAAAGGAAATAACCGCCCATAAGCTGCCAACTTGAGCGGTTATTTTTTTAAAACCATTCATTTACGGGAGCGACCGTCTTACCGGTATGCTCTCTTTATTTTTATTATACTCCGAAATCTCCTTTTTGTCAAGTGGTTTATGGATTTTACATAAAGGCTTCACCCAGTTCATATGCCGACATTTCAGCGCAGGGGATAGCAATCGCCCTCTGAATGCGCCGTATCTCACTTCTTCTGCTGTTGTCCTTTATATCGGCAGGATTTACCTGCCGCATTGCCATACGATATTTCACAGGCGTATCATCGGGAAGTGCCATAAAAAGTGCAAAGAACTCATACCAGTGCATTTTGCATTTCAGAAGGTCAATGCCGTAAACCTGCCGGAATGCACCTACAATAAATGGTGCGTCATACTTCCATGAAAGGCATGGCTTATCTGAACATTGCCCCTCTGTTTTACTGCCGCACCGGGGCAAATCTTTGC
>JBJERG010000196.1:0-4402 GCA_051882155.1 Ruminococcus sp. | reverse complement strand
TGTATTACTTCGGGAAAAAGGTGTATGCAAAGTACTTTACAAATGATGTAAAGTCCATTCATGTATATGCTGAAAACGGCGCATTTATCGGCGTTGTTCCAAGTAAGCCGCTGTATGTATACGGAGCAGGTGAAGAAGTAAATGCACAGGTAATAAGAGACAATAACAAGTCCAAGCGGAAAATGCGTGAATATGCAAAGTCTTTTTATCCTCATGGTGTTTCTGTTCCTACCATTGAAGAAATTTACAAAAGGCGTTCTGAAGCATTCGGCGAACCGGATTTCAGTGACATTCCTAAGACCTTTCTTCTGGATCCGGAAAAGCGCATGGAGCATGAAAGAATTTATGCAGAAGAACAAGCCATTGATGCAGCAGCAAAAAAGAAGTTTGTTCTTCCTGTTGAAGATGAAGATTACGATTACGAATTAAGCCTTTCAAGGAGGTATGCAGATGAATGACATTGACAAGGCTCGTGACAAGCTGATCTGTTACATAAACAGAACCGGACAAAGTCAGGCAGTCATAGCAAAGAAGATTGGCATTTCACCGACTACAGTTTCACAGTTTCTGAGCGAAACCTATACCGGAGATAATGCAGAAATTGCTTCAAAGATTGAATCCTTTATCTACTTGCAAGCAATGCGTGAACATTACGCAAAAGCCCCCAGTTTTACTGACAAGCTCAGAAACACACGCAAAATCACAGCAGCACTTGACTATGTTTATGCCAATCGCTGCACCGGCGTTGTATCCGGTGTTTCCGGATGCGGAAAGACAACAGCATTGAAAAACTATCAGAAGATTGCAAACGGCGTTGTATATGTACAAGCGGATGCAACAAAGCGCTCTCCCTGCTCCGTTTTAAAGCTTATCTCAAAAGCCATGGGCGAACCGTGTAAAGGTACAGCATCAGATACGCTGGACAAACTCATTGACAATCTCACAGGGACAGACAGACTTATTATTATTGATGAAGCGCAGCATCTGACTTCACGTGCTTTTGATACATTAAGAGCATTGAATGACCGTGCAGAAGTAGGCGTTATCTACGCAGGAACACCGGACATCATAAAGCGCATGACGGTAGGACGTGCAACAGAAGAATTCGATCAGGTTTACAGCCGGAACGGATACACCTGCAATCTGGAGAACCACTTTACACTTGAAGAAGTCTCCATTCTGTTCAGTGAATTCAACCTTGATAAAACGGTCATTGAATACCTGTTTAATGCAGCTTCAAAAAAAGGCGGTTTGCGCTATGCCGTAAATCTGTTCAAGCTGGCAAGTGCAAAGGCTTCGGGAAACATTCAGGTTCATCACCTGAAAGAAGCTGTACAACGTGTAGGAGTGGGAATGAATGTAGTATAAGGAGAATCAAAGTGAAAGAGTGTATAAAAGAAAGAACGGCTGTTACTCGCAATAACAACCGCTCCGAAGATAAACTTCAAATACCACCGAAGTTTATCTTCATTATACACGATAATCCCGAAAAAGTCAATACACGCCGTAAAATCGTTTTTAAGGCGTTCTGAGGGTAAAAGGTAAAATTACTCTGGCGAAAATTTTTAAACGATTACAGGCGAATTTAAACACAAATTAAACGGTACTTAGGAGGAAATCAAAATGGAAGATATCAAAATGACAGTAGATGAGATTCGTGAAGCAATGCGTTTACAGCTTTTCGATGGAAGCGCAAATAATACAGAGTTAGATCTGGATTATATAACAGATGAGGATTATACACGTATGCAAGAGCTGCATGATCGAATTGAACGCTGTATGGCAATGGATGATAAATACAAATTGCAGATGCAGAATGATATGGATATGACAATACTTGCTGCATGCAGTAACGCTTATGATGTTGGCTTCAATCTGGGTGTAAGTATTCTGAAATGCTTGCTGAATGCAGAGATGCCGACAATTCATGTGCTTCACAGACCAGCAGAACGTCTTGAAAGAGCAATGCCGGCAGAAGAAAAAACATCAGTTGACGACAAACTGACCGCTTGCATGGCAGCAACACTTCCCTATATGACCGAAGATCAGAAAATCAAACTTCAAGGTAAACTTGAATACTGGGCAGAGAGTAACAAGCAAAAATTCGATCGTCTTTTCTGATAAATGAATAAACCGGAGCAGGTGCAGGCGGCTTAACGTTTGCACCTGTTTTCTAAGAAATATGTTAAGAGGACAACGGTAATAGAAATACGGTATAATAAACATGTAAAGGCGGGTGCGTTATTAATGAATGAAATTAATGAGATCTTCTGCAAAGCAGATAGGGAGTTAAAACTTGTAAAAGAACTTATTGAAATGATTGGCGCAGAAAACACACATAAAATTACTCAAATGTACGGCGGAAATAACATATATATTCCCAAATGTGAGAAATCAGCATTTGTTAAACGTGATAATGAAATTTATTCTCATTTTCTTGCTGGAATGAGTTTTAGAAAAATTGGAGAACGTTATGGATTAACTGCAAGAAACGTTGTTGCCATTGTACATAACATGGAAAATGATACACAGACGTTAAGAGACCCTGAAAGAAATAAAGGAATTCGTACAGATTATGAGAACGGAATGAAAATTCGTTCTATTGCACACAATTATAAGTTAAGTGAGACATTCATTCGCACGATTATCGAAAACGACAAGCTGTAAACAGGTTATAAGCGCAATGCCGCTTTTATAAAATCAACAGGAAAGGAATTTGTAATTATGGCAGAAATAAACGAAAGCCAGACAGCTGGTAATACAGCAGAATCGAAAGAAACCATTGAATCACTGCGTGAGCAGCTGAAAGCAGCACAGCAGACCGCCTCTGAATGGCAGCAGAAGTATGAGCAGGCAGAAGCTGATCATAAGGCAAAGGATTACGATGATAAACTGAATAAGTTTGTAGAGCAGCAGAGACTGAGAAATGACCTTTACGCTGCACATCTTAAGCAGGAACTGATAAAGAAGAATTTGCAGTTCGACGAAGCCGGTGCGCTTGTAGGCGGTGATGAAGTGGTCAAAGCTATGCATGATAGTTATCCGGACGCATTTCTTCCGGATCCGAATGAACGTGCAGCAGCTCCCACTTCGGGACGTGTACCGCAGATGAAACCTGATTTGTTCAATGCTTCATTTATGTCTTCTACAGGCTTTCCGGATGAAGCTGCACCGAGCAGAAATACAAACTAAGGAGGGAATGAGAAATGGCAGAGCAGGAAGTAAATATCAATTACGCCGAAAAATATAGTGATACGATAGACGAACGCTTTAGACTGTCTTCGATCACAGACAATGCAATCAACAAGGGTTATGACTTTGACGGCGTGAACACAATAAACATTTACTCTGTAGAAACGGCAGAGCTGAACGACTACAAGAGAAATGAAACCGAAAACCGCTACGGTACACCCAAGGAACTGGGCAACGCTGTACAGAAACTTACCCTTACACAGGACAAGGGCTTTGCATTTACAATTGATGCTGGCAACTACAATGATACAGTGATGGCAAGCAGCGCTGCAAATGCTCTGAAACGTCAGATTGATGAGGTGATCACGCCGACAATTGACAAGTATCGTCTTTCTAAGATGGTAGATGGAGCTGGCACAATTCTGACACCAGCCACAGCAAGTGCATATGAGTGCTTTCTGGATGCAAGCGTTGTACTTACTGAAAATCTCGTTCCATCATCTGGACGTATTGCCTTTGTATCTCCCAATTATTACCGTGATTTGAAGCTTGATTCTACATTCACGGGTAAGGCAGACAAGGCAAACGAGATTGCAGTCAGCGGAGCAATTGCTCAGGTTGACAACACGACATTCATAGTAACGCCAAGCAGCTACTTCCCGTCAGAGGATATTGAATTTATCCTTGTGCATCCATGTGCAACTCTGGGTCCTGTAAAACTGGCTGAATATAAGATTCACGATAAGCCGCAGGGCGTGAGCGGATGGCTCTGCGAGGGTCGTATTTACTATGATGCATTTGTACTTAATAACAAGAAGAATGCAATCGTAGTTTCAAAGAAGCAGTCCACGGAATAAAACTTTTCATAAACAATGAAGGAGGTCAACGGCAACAAGCTGTGACCTCCTTCGTTGTTATAATATGCCGGCTTTAAAGGCTCTTCAAATACCATTTATATGCAAATTAAATCATGTTTTAAAGAACGAAAAGCTGTCTTATAAATTGTTTCGTATTCCATCAAAAGTTGTTTTGATTCTACTCAGATTATTGTCGGTTCTATAGTATTCCTGAATTTTCAACGGTTTTTCAGCGAACGGCTACAATTACACCGAATGGATGAAAGAACATAATTTTGTTAGTACTAATAGAATTAACATTGTTTTCAATGTGGATATATCGAATATTAATTACTCAAATGTATCCGATTATT
>JBJERG010000195.1:0-4424 GCA_051882155.1 Ruminococcus sp. | reverse complement strand
GTTTTCTGAAGCATAGAATCAGTCAACCAGAACCGGATCGAAATTTTCAGTCCAGGGCAGCCCCCATTTATTGAGAGCATCCATGAAGGGATCCGGATCAAATTCCTCGATATTGTAAACACCCGGCTTCTTCCACTTGCCGGTCATAACCATCATTGCGCCGATCATTGCAGGAACGCCTGTTGTATAGGAAACAGCCTGTGAACCAACTTCCTTGTAGCATTCCTGGTGATCGCAGACGTTGTAAACGTAGTAGGTCTTTTCCTTGCCGTCCTTGATTCCCTTGAAAATGCAGCCGATATTTGTCTTGCCCACAGTTCTGGGACCGAGGGACGCAGGATCCGGAAGAACAGCCTTTAGGAACTGCAGCGGAACGATCTCCCTGCCCTCAAACATGATAGGTTCGATAGAAGTCATGCCCACATTTTCAAGGCATTTCAGATGTGTGAGATAGCTCTGACCGAATGTCATAAAGAATCTGATACGCTTAACGCCCTTTATGTTCAGTGCCAGGGACTCCAGTTCCTCGTGGTGGAGCAGGTACATATCCTTTTCGCCAACCTGGTCGAAGTTATACACACGCTTTATCTCCATAGGTTCAGTTTCCACCCACTGACCGTTTTCGATATAGCTGCCCTTTGCGGAAACCTCACGTATATTTATTTCTGGATTGAAGTTTGTAGCGAAGGGATATCCGTGGTCGCCGCCGTTGCAGTCCAGAATGTCAATATAGTGTATCTCGTCGAAGTAATGCTTCTGTGCATATGCACAGAATACGCCTGTTACGCCGGGATCAAAGCCGCTTCCCAGAAGTGCCGTAATGCCTGCCTTTTCAAACTTCTCACGATATGCCCACTGCCATTTGTATTCAAACTTAGCTGTATCCTCAGGCTCATAGTTTGCAGTGTCCACATAATCTGTCTTGGTTGCAAGACAAGCGTCCATGATGGTGAGATCCTGGTAGGGAAGAGCCACGTTTATTACAATATCCGGCTTTTCCTTTTCGATAAGGGCAATAAGCTCATCTACGTTATTAGCGTCAACCTGTGCAGTTGTGATTTTTGTAGATGTCTTGCCCTCAAGGTCAGCCTTGAACTTGTCGCATTTTGATTTTGTGCGGCTTGCAATGCAGATCTCTGTAAATACTTCGCTGTTCTGGCAGCACTTGTGGATAACTACTCCTGCAACGCCGCCTGCGCCGATTATTAAAGCTTTTCCCATTTTTAAAACATTCCTTTCAGATTACTTATTATTTGTTTTCCGATTCTCTCAGAGCGTCTCTTACATTATTGGGAATAGCAAAGCAGCCCTGATGAAGTATCGTATTATAATACTTTGTTTTGAGACCAAGACGATTCCAGCGCATTGCCTGGAGATCGGTTCTGGGGTCAAATTTTTTTGAAGCAAAGCCGAAAAGCCAGTGTCCCGAGGGATAAGTCGGGATATGTGCCTGATAAACAAGGGCAACAGGGAACAGTGACTTTATGCGGCTGTGGGCACGTTTCATGGAATTTCTGTAGGATTCATAGAATGTGCTTTCGTGCTGATTTACAAGTATGCCCTCGGCGGACAATGCCTTGTAGCAGTTGCCGTAAAATTCCTTTGTGAAAAGACCTTCTCCCACACCAAAGGGGTCAGTAGAATCCACAATAATAAGGTCATACATTCCCTCAGGTACACGTCTTACAAAGCGCAGACCGTCCTGATAGTGGATATGGACTCTTGGGTCGTCAAGACTGCAGGCAGTAAAGGGCAGATATTCTCTTGCAATCTCCACCACCTTATAGTCTATCTCAACCATGTCAATATGTTCAATTGTATCATAGCGGCACAGCTCTCTGACCGTACCGCCGTCACCTGCACCGATAACAAGTACCTTTTTTATATCGGGATTTGTAGCCATAGGAATATGGGTGATCATTTCATGGTAGACGTATTCGTCCTTTTCCGTGAGCATAAGCAGACCGTCAAGGGTCATAACCCTGCCGAATTCATTTGATTCAAAAATGTCTATACGCTGAAAGTCACTTTGAACTGAGGCAAGCTGCTTGTCAATGCGTATGGACATACGCACATGGTCTGTGTGATTTTCCGTATACCAGATATCCATTTACAATGCCTCCTTTATAACCTGGAGTGTTTCTATGTTCATATCCTGCGGACCTGTAAGGGAACATCCCTTTTCCTTGGCGTAGCAGATGTAATCTATTATGTCCTTTGTAATGCGTTCGCCGGGTGCAAGAATAGGTATTCCCGGAGGATAACACATAACAAATTCGCAGCAGACAGCACCTGCGCTTTCCCTCAGAGGAACCACCTTCTGTTCAGCATAAAAGGCAGCCTGAGGAGGAAGTGCAACATCCGGGGCAATATATTCGCTTGAAAGCAAACCTGTAGCGTCGCCGCCGTAAATTCGCTTTATCTCGGAAAGCGCTGATATAAGACGTTCTATCTCAAGGGCTCTGTCGCCTGCGGTGACAATGGCAAGGATATTTCCGATATCTCCGAATTCTATCTGAATTCCGTATTCATCACGGAGCAGGTCATATACCTCAATGCCTGCAAGTCCCGTATTTCTTGTATGAATGGAGAGCTTTGTCTTATCAAAAGCATAGAATGAGCTTCCGTTGCAGCATTCCTCACCGTAGGCGTAATATCCGCCGATATAGTTTATCTCTTCTCTTGCATATTCAGTAAACTGAACGGTTTTGCGGAACATCTCTCTGCCGTTCAGTGCAAGGTTCCTTCTTGCAAGGTCCAGGGATACCATAAGAAGATAAGATGCGCTTGTGGTCTGGGTAAGGTTGATGATCTGTCTTACTCTGTCAGCATTGACATTTTCGCCGCAGAGGAGCAGTGCACTCTGGGTAAGGGAGCCTCCTGTTTTGTGAATGCTTACCGAAGCCATATCCGCACCTGCCGCCATAGCGGACACAGGGAGATCTTCTCCGAAGTAGAAGTGTGTTCCGTGGGCTTCATCTGCCAGCAGCATCATGCCGTGGGAATGGGCAAGCTCCGTAAGTCTTTTAATATCGGCACATACGCCGTAATAGGTGGGATTGTTTACAAGAATTGCCTTGGCGTCCGGGTTTTCCAGGACAGCCTTTTCAACAGCCTCATAGGACATTCCAAGGGGAATGCCAAGCTCCTTGTTTTCGTCCGGATCAACGTATACAGGTATGGCACCGTTAAGTACAAGAGCGTTTATGGCGCTTCTGTGGACATTTCTGGGCATGATGAGCTTTTCACCTGCCTTGCAGGCGGTCATTATCATAGCCTGATTTGCGCTTGTGGCACCTCCCACTATGAAGAAGGCATTTTTCGCCCCGAAAGCTTCTGCTGCCAGTTCCTGTGCGTCCTTTATAACGGAAACAGGGTGGCACAGGTTATCCAGATTTTTCATGGAATTGACGTCCATTTTAACGCAGGCTTCTCCTAAGAATGAAGCGAGTTCTCTGTTTCCTCTGCCGCCCTTGTGACCGGGAACGTCGAATCTTACCACACGGTTGGAGCGATGCTCTTCCATTGCTTTGAGAAGCGGAGCGTCATTCTGGGTAAGGATCTTTCCCATGGCAGTACCTCCTTATTCGTAAATATTTCGTCCGCTGAAAATTTCTATCATTTCCCTGCGCAGGCGGTCGGTAATATCAAGACGTACTCTGGGACTGAGTTCATATTCATCTGTTTTGAAGAGATAGTCCTGAAGACGCATATCCTTGATGAGCATTCTTGTATGGAAAAGGTTCGACTGATAGACATTCATATCCACAGCGTCATATTTCATAAGGATGTCGTCGCTTATATAGTCCTGTATCGAAGTGATCTTATGGTCGATGAAATATTTTTTACCGCTGACATCACGTGTAAAGCCTCTCACACGGTAGTCAATGGTGATAATATCAGAATCAAAGCTTCTGATAAGATAGTCAAGAGTATTAAGCGGTGAGATCTCGCCGCAGGTGGCGACATCAATATCCACACGGAATGTTGTGACCTCATTATCCGGGTGACTTTCCGGGAAGGTATGCACTGTAACATGGCTTTTGTCAAGGTGAGCATGAACATTTCTTCCGGGAGAAAGAAACGCAGCACCCTGATTGCAGGAAGAATCCATATTTTCCGGAGCCACATTTCCCTCGGCAATAAGCACATTGACTGAAGCGCCCTGTGGTTCATAGTCCTGCTTTGAAATGTTAAGTACTGTTGCACCTATCATTTCCGTCACATCGCAGAGAATTTTTGTAAGTCTTTCTGAATTATACTGTTCGTCGATATACTTGATGTAATCCTGCTTTTCACGTTCTGATTTTGCATAGCATACATCGAAAATGTTGAAGCTCAGCGCCTTCGTCAGATTATTGTACCCGTACAAAGCCAGCTTTTTTTCCAACCCTACCATCACAGCCTTTCTCAATAGTCATATT